>NZ_CAUWHO010000015.1:0-42239 GCF_963558545.1 uncultured Tyzzerella sp.
GTAAAAAGAATGATATTTTATAATAATTAAAATTCTATTTATAATCTTGAAGGAGGATATATGAAAAATAAATTATACTGGTTGTTATTAGTTCCAGGGATTATACTATTGGTGTTTTTTCTCGTTATACCAATTTTAAATACTTTATTTCCTACGGTATATGATAATGGATTTACCCTGTCTAAATATATAGAATTTTTTAGAGATGAGTATTATCTTAGTATTTTAATTAGAACATTAAAAATTTCTATAATTAGTACGATAGTATGTGTCTTACTGGGTACACCTACAGCATACTATATATCAAGATGCGACAAGAAATGGCGTAGTTTACTTATTGCTATATCTATTTTTCCGTTATTAACTAACTCAGTTGTAAGAAGTTTTGCTTGGATTAATATTTTAGGTAAAAAAGGTGTTATTAATACAATGTTAATGAAAATTGGGTTAATAGAAGAACCACTTACATTGTTATATACAGAGTTTTCTATTATTATAGGAACAATATATTTATTTTTACCTTTAATGATAATAACAGTAGTTGGAGTTATGGAAAACATAGATAATGATATGATGGAAGCAGCAGAAAGTCTTGGTGCTAATCGTATAACAGCATTTTTTAAGGTTGTATTACCTATGAGTTTACCAGGAATTATTGTAGGCAGTGTTTTAGTATTTACAGGAGCCTTAACAGCATATACAACACCGCAACTACTAGGAGGTAATAAAAACTTAGTTTTGGCTACGTTTATACAACAACAAGCTATGTCTGTTGGAGATTGGACAGGAGCAAGTGTTATAGCTACTATAATGATTATTATAACTGTTTTAGTTATTAAAATATTAAATATGATATCATCAAAATTAGATAAGAGAGGTGAAGATTAATGCGTAAAAATAAACTACTTACTATTTTTTCTATGCTTGTATTTTTATTTTTGTTTATACCATTAATAATTATAGTAGTAACAGCTTTTGGGGAAGAAACTACTATAACATTTCCTATAAAATCTTTTTCATTAAAATGGTTTTCTAGTGTGCTTGAATCACAATCTTTTATGTCTTCTTTTTTAATTAGTATAGTAATAGCTTTATTTGCAACTTTATTAGCATTATTAGTAGGAATACCAGCATCTTACGCTATTTCTAGGTATTCTTTTAAAGGGAAAAATTTTCTAAAAGGTTTTTTCTTATCGCCAACTATTATTCCAGGTATTGTTGTAGGGTTTTCGCTTTTTCAATTTATGGTAATTAAACTTAGGATACCTGTTTTTTATGGTTTATTGTTAGGGCATTTTTTAACTGTTTTACCATATATTATACGAGTTGTTGGTTCTAGTTTAGAACAGTTTGATTTTTCTATAGAAGAGGCTTCTTGGAGCTTAGGGTGTAATAAATTTAAAAGTTTTTTTAAAGTTGTATTGCCTAACATTACATCTGGTATATCTTCAGCATTTTTGTTAGCTTTTATAAATTCTTTTAATAATATACCAATATCTATGTTTTTAAGCGGACCAGGGGTTACAACATTCCCTATATCATTAATGAATTATATTGAATATAATTATACCCCAACTGTATCTGCAGCATCTGTTTTACTTATGTTAGTTACTATAATTATAATGTTTATTGTAGAAAAAACATTGGGTATATCGGCATTATCTAAATAGGAGGAAAGAAAATATGTCATTTATGAAGCTAGACAAAATAAATGTTAGCTATGATGGTAAAAAAAATATACTAGAAGGCCTTAGCCTTGATATAGAAAAAGGTGAGCTAGTATCTTTACTTGGGCCTAGTGGTTGTGGTAAAACTACAACGCTTAGAGTTGTTGCAGGTTTTGTAGAGGCAACAGGAGGAAAATTTATATTAGATGAGGAAGATTTAACAAAAACTCCTGTTCATAAAAGAAATTTTGGGTTAGTTTTTCAAAGTTATGCACTTTTTCCACATCTTAGTGTATATGATAATGTTGCTTTTGGGCTTAAATTAAGAAAAGTAAATAAATCAAAAATTGATGCAAAAGTTAAAGAAATATTAGAAGTTTGTGGTTTATCGGAGCTTGCAAACCGTTTTCCAAAACAAATGTCTGGTGGACAAAGACAAAGGGTTGCTTTAGCTAGAGCTTTAGTTATACAACCTAAATTATTATTATTAGACGAGCCTCTTAGCAATTTAGATGCTAAGCTTCGTATAAATATGCGTGTAGAAATAAAACGCTTACAAAAAAAATTAGGCATAACAACTTTATTTGTTACACACGACCAAGAGGAGTGTTTTTCTATATCAGACAAAGTTGCAGTTATGAATAATGGTGTAATTGAGCAATATGATACACCTGAAAATATATATAACCGTCCTAAAACAGAGTTTGTTGCACGTTTTATTGGTTTTGAAAACTTTATAAAGCTAGAAAGAACAGAGGGCAACAGCTATAAGTCAGAAAATGGACAAGTGTTTACTGTTGAAAGTGATAATCATTTACAAAGCTGTCTAGGGACTATTAAACCAGATGATATAATAATATCAAATGATGAAAACCTTCAAAATACTATAAAAGGAATTGTACAGGTTAGAACATTTTTAGGTAAATCTTATCAATATGAAATAGAAACACCTTTAGGAAAGTTTGTTGTAAATGAACAAGCAGATAAAATGTATGAAACAGGTGATACTTTAACAATAGTATTGCCTTCAAATAAAATAATTTTAGTATAATTAAAAGGAGATAACAATAATGAAAAAAACTTTAGCAATATGTTTTGCAACATTAATTACTACAATATCTTTAGCAGGCTGTGGCTCAAAAGCAGAGGATAATAAAACATCAGAAGAAAAACGTAAATTAGTAATTTCTACTTGGGGATTAAGCGAAGACGTATTAAAAGAAGATGTTTATAAACCTTTTGAAGAAAAATTTAATTGTGAAATAGTTTTAGAAGTAGGGACTACACCAGAGCGTTATACAAAATTGGCAACAGACCCTAATTCTAAAGTAGATGTAATAGATTTATCTCAAGCAAAAGCAGCAGAAGGTTATGAGGCAGATATTTTTGAAAAAATAGATTACTCTAAAATACCAAACTCTAAAGACCTTATACCAGCAGCAACAGAGCTTACAAAGTTTGGATATGGTCCTGCTTATACTATAAATAGCATTGGTATTATGTATGATAAAGAAGCTTTAGGTTTTGAAATTACAGAATTTGCAGATTTATGGAAACCAGAACTTGTAGGTAAAATATCTATACCAGATATTACTTCTACTTTTGGACCTGCTATGATGTATGTTGCAAATGACTATAAAGGTGGAGATATAGCATCAGATGAAGGGGAAAAGGCTTTTGAAGCTTTAGAAGAATTAAAACCTAATATTGTTAAAACTTATTCTAAATCTTCAGATTTAGCTAATATGTTTGCATCTGGCGAAATACAAGTAGCAGTAGTAGGAGATTTTGCTATACCTACAATACAATCTGCTGCTCCTCAAGTAACATATGTAAGCCCAGTTTCTGGTACATATGCAAACTTTAACACAATGGATATTAATAAAAATTCTAAAAATAAAGATTTAGCTTATGAATTTATTAACTGGAGACTTAGCAACGAATTACAAACAAAAACAGCTTCATCTTTAAACGAAGCTCCTACTAATAGTACAGTACAATTAACAGATGATGTTGCTTTAAATAAAACTTATGGTGAAGTTGCTAATAATGCAAAAATTATAGATTATAATGTAGTTAACCCACTTTTAACAAAATGGGTTGATAAATGGAACCGTATTTTAAATAGTTAATTATATTTAAATATAAATTTTAATAATTTAAAGGGAAATTAATATGGAATATGTAGATTTAATAATAAAAAATGGTAATGTATATAACACATTTTTGCAACAATTTGAAAATAAAGATATTGCTATTTTAAATGGTAAATTTTATTACATATCTAATAATATGACAGAAATAAAAGCTAATAGTGTTATAGATTATAAAGGCAAATACATTATTCCCGGATTTATTGATATTCATATGCATATTGAAAGTTCTATGACTGTTCCTAGTCAGTTTTCTAAAATGGTTTTACCTTATGGGGTCACTACAGTTGTAGCTGACCCTCATGAGATAGCCAATGTATTAGGGATAGACGGAATAAATTATTTTTTATCTAGTGATACAACACTAGATATTTTTTATGGAATTCCATCAAGTGTACCATCTACTAATAGTTACTTAGAAACAACAGGTGGTAAAATTTTAGAAGAAGACGTTTTAGAATTACTAAAAAATCCTAAAATAATATGTTTAGGAGAAGTAATGAATTTTAAAGAGTTAATATCTAAAGATGATACTTTAATAAAAAATATTATAAAAATATGTAAAGAAAATAAATCGTATTTGCCAATAGAAGGGCATTGTCCTAAAATATCAGGGTTAGACTTATCCAAGTTTATATATGCAGGTGTTGATTCGGACCACACACAACAAACAGCTGAATCTATATACGAAAAAATAACAAATGGAATGTTTTTAGAAATACAAAGAAAATCTATTAATAAAGATACTATAAAAACATTAGTAGAGAATAATTTTTATGAATATTTTGCTTTTGTAACAGATGACGTTATGGTAGACCAGTTAAAGGAAGGGCATCTTAATAAAATTGTAAAAATGGCAGTAGATTTAGGTATGCCTATAAACAAAGCTATATATTGTGCAACGTATACACCGGCTAGAAGAATGAACCTTACTGACAGAGGCTGTATATCTGTTGGGAAAATAGCAGATTTTATAGTTTTAGATAATATAGAAAATTTAAAAATTAAAGATGTATATAAAAATGGTAATTTGTATTTAGGAGAAGATAGTAAAAAAGAAAATTTTCCACAATATTTTTATAATACTGTAAAATGTGATAAAGCAGTATTAGAGGATTTTGAATTAAAAACTAATAAAAAGGATAGTGTATTATGTAATGTTATCCAAATTAATAAAGATAGTACATTTACTAAAAAAATAACAAAAAAATTGCCTGTTGTAAATGGCAAAATAAATTGGGAAGATAGTGGACTTTCTTTACTTGTAGTGTACGAAAGATACAATAAAACAGGTAATAAAGCATATGCTTTAGTTGAAGGAGCAATTAATAAAAAAGGCGCAATAGCTACAACTTTGGCACATGACCATCATAATCTTATGGTAATTGGGATAAGTAAAAAGGATATGTTAATTGCTCAAAATAGTATAGTTGATATGCAAGGTGGCTATGTTGTTTGTGAAGATGAACAAATAAAAGCAAAAGCTATTTTAAATGTTGGAGGCATAGTAAATGATGGAGATATTAATGAACTGGCTAAAGATATAAAAAATGTTAGAAAAGCTATGAAAAATTTAGGATATGAGCATATTAATGAAATAATGTCTTTTTCTACATTATCTTTACCTGTTTCTCCAGAAATAAAAATAACTGATAAAGGTATGTTATATACAAAAACTCAAAAATTTATTAATATAGAAGGTGAATAAATGAAAACTATTATAAAAAATGTTAAAATTATTACTATGGATAATAATATGACAGAATATGAAAATAGTTTTGTTTCTATAGAAGGTGAAAATATATCTTTTATAGGGCATATGAAAGATTTTAAAGAAGAGAGTAATTGTAATATAGTAGATGGTAATAATGGTATATTAATGCCTGGTATGATTAATACTCATACACATTTAAGTATGATACCTTTTAGAAGCCTTGGAGATGATTGTAAAGATAGGCTAAGAAGATATTTATTTCCTTTAGAAAATGAATGTATGAACGAAAAATTAGCTTATTTTAGTGCTAAATATGCCATATGTGAAATGCTTTTAAGTGGTGTTACTACTATTATGGATATGTATTATTTTGAAGATGAAGTTGCAAAAGCTAGTGAAGAAATGGGTATAAGAGCATTTTTAGGAGAAACTATTGTAAATTTTCCATCTTGTGATAGTAAAGAGGCTTTTGGTGGGTTAGATTATGCCATAAAATTTATAGAAAAATGGAAAAACCATAATTTAATAACTCCTTTTATAGCACCTCACGCACCAAATACAAATAATACTAAATCTTTAATAGAAGCTAACCAAATATCTAAAAAATATAATGTACCTATAAGTATGCACTTGTCCGAAATGGATTATGAAATTAAATATTTTAAGGAAAAATATAACAAAACACCAATTGAATACTTAGAAAGTATAGGGTTATTAAGTGATAGATTAGTAGCAGCACATTGTATTTATTTAACAGATAATGATATAAAACTTTTAGAAAAATATAATGTAAAGGTGGCACATTGTATTGGTTCTAACACAAAATCTGCCAAAGGTGTTGCACCTGTTAATAAAATGTTAAATAATAATATATCTGTTGGTCTTGGTACAGACGGAGCATCTAGTGGAAATACATTAGATATTATTACTCAATTTAAGTTATTTGCAAATTTTCATAAATTAGAAAATAAAGACCGTAGTATATTTCCAGCTAAAGAAATTGTAAAACTAGGAACTATTTTAGGTGCAAAAGTATTAAATAAAGATAAAGAAATAGGTTCAATAGAAGTAGGTAAAAAGGCAGATTTAGTTATTATAGAAACAGAATCTGTTAATATGTTTCCTGTTTTTGACCCTTATTCCGCTATTGTATACAGTGCTAATGCTAGCAATGTTAATACAGTTTTTGTAAATGGAAAATGTCTTGTAAAAAATAAAAAACTTGTAAATAATAATTTAGAGGCCATTAAAAATGACTTAAAAAGTAATATGAGGCAGTTTGAAGAAAAAGCTAAAAAACAGCTAGAAAAGGCTATCCTATAGTGTAATTTATAAAATTAAATTTTACTAATCAATATGATAAAAAAATACTTGAAATTATATAATATGTATGTTATAATTTACAAGATATGTAATACGAATGTTCCGCTGTTATAATAGATAATAAGAACATTTAATTTGAAAGGGGATTACTTATGAATAATATTATTAGAGAAATTGAAAATGAACAACTTAAAAAGGATATTGCAGATTTTAACGTAGGTGATACTGTTAAAGTTTACGCTAAAGTTGTTGAGGGTACAAGAGAAAGAACACAAATGTTTGAGGGAACTGTTCTTAAAAGACAAAACGGTGGTGCTCGTGAAACATTTACTGTAAGAAGAATTTCTTATGGTGTTGGTGTAGAAAGAACTTGGCCTTTACATTCTCCAAGAATTGAAAAAATAGAAGTTGTTAGATACGGTATTGTTAGACGTGCTAAACTTAATTATCTTCGTGATAGAGTTGGTAAAGCAGCTAAAGTTAAAGAAGATATCAATAGAAGAAGCAAATAATTATATTTTTAATAATTATAGAAAAAGAATAATAGATTTCTATTATTCTTTTTCTATAATTAAAGCTATATAAAATAAATTTAGAACCGGTGGGATAAAATGAATATACAATGGTATCCAGGACATATGACAAAAACAAGACGTATGATGCAAGAAAACATAAGTCTTGTAGATATTGTTATAGAACTTTTAGATGCAAGAATTCCTTATAGTAGCAAAAATCCTGAAATAGATGAACTTGCTAAAAATAAACATAGGATAGTTATTTTAAACAAAGTAGATTTAGCAGATGATAAAAAAACAAATCTTTGGATAAAATATTTTGAAGAGAGAAATTGCAAGGTTATATTAGTAAACTCTATAACAGGCAAGGGGCTTAAAGATATAACAGAAGTAGCTAAAGAGCTTATGAAAGAAAAAGTAGAAAGGTTAAAACAAAGAGGGAGACTTTTTGTTCCAACTAGAGCAATGATAGTTGGAATACCTAATGTTGGTAAATCTACATTGATAAATAAATTTGTAGGTAAATCTTTAGCAAAAACAGGAGATAAGCCAGGTGTTACAAGAGGTAAACAATGGATAAAAATAAAAAAAGATTTTGAACTTTTAGATACACCAGGTATACTATGGCCTAAATTTGAAGACCAAAAGGTTGGGTTAAAATTAGCATTTACTGGTGCAGTTAATGATGATATATTAGATACTTATACTCTTGCTTTAAATCTTATAGACTATTTAAGACAAATATATCCAAATAGCTTAAAAGAGAGATATAAAATAGATTTTAATGATGAAGATAAGTCAGAAAAAATATTAGAAAATATAGGTATAGCTAGAAGTTTTAAAACAAAAGGTGGAGAAATTGATTTACAAAGAGCTGCATACATACTAATAGATGAATTTAGAGGATGTAGGCTTGGTAAAATAACTTTGGAAGAACCATACGATTTTTTAGATAATGATTTAAATGTATAAATTTTACTGAAATCAACCTGTATAAAAATTAAATATATGACAATAATATCTATTGTAAGGTAAGTTAATATTTTAAAAAGTAATTTATTAAGGAAAAATATATTACTTTAAATATAAGCTAATCTTATTTTATATATCAACTCATAAAATATATTTATTTTTAGGAGGTATTTCTTATGGATAAGAAAAACAGTAAAAATTTAAAATCTAACAAAAATCAAATGAACAACTCTAATTCTAGAGTAGAGTTTGCTGATGACATAAGCTCAAACACAAGTAAAAAAGCTAGTAAACACAATACTAACAAGCATAGTGATTGTAATAGTAGCAAATAATTAAAGAATATCTAAAATAGTTAAAAGACTGGAAACTAATTTAAGTTTACAGTCTTTAACTATAAAAAATATATTTATGAGGTGATTTATATTGAGAGGGAAAGAATTATTAAAACTAATATTTAAAAGGTACTTTATATCAGGTTTAAATGGTATGGCTTTAGGTCTTTTTGCAACACTAATAACAGGCCTTATAATAAAACAAATAGGGTTATTAATAGGTGGAGAAATAGGGGTAATATTTTCAAAAATAGGATTATTTGCATCTATATGTATGGGAGCAGGTATTGGTATAGGTGTTGCTAAATCTTTAAATTGCCCAGACTTAATAATATATTCATCTTCTATTACAGGTTTTTTTGGCTCGTATTCACCACAAATATTTGAAGGTAAAATATTTAATGAAGGTAGTATAATACTAGGTGGAGCAGGAGACCCACTAACTGCATTTTTAGCAGTTATTTTTGGTATAGAGCTAGGAAGATTAGTACATAAAAAAACAGTTGTAGATATAATAGTTACACCATTAGTAACTATTATAAGTGGGTGCATATTAGGATTGCTAATTGCACCATTTGCATCATATATTATAAATTCAATTAGTAATTTTATTGAGGTTGCAACGAATTTCCAACCATTTTTAATGGGGATTATAATATCTGTTATTATGGGGATATTATTGACATTGCCAATTAGCTCAGCAGCTATTGCTATTATACTAGGATTATCTGGTATAGCAGGTGGTGCTGCTACAGTTGGTTGTTGTGCACAAATGGTTGGTTTTTCTGTTATGAGCTTTAGAGAAAATGGTTTAAATGGACTTTTTGCTCAAGGATTAGGAACATCTATGATACAAATATCTAATATTATTAAAAAACCAATTATTTGGTTACCACCAATAATAACAAGTGCTATATTAGGACCTATAAGTACAGTAGTTTTAAAGATGGAAAATATTCCAACAGGAGCTGGTATGGGGACAAGTGGTTTGGTAGGACAAATATCTACTTGGCAAGCTATGTATAATGGGGAAAACGGGTTATCACTTATTATAAAGATTTTATTACTTCATTTTATATTACCAGCAATAATAACACTTTTAATATCTGAATTTATGAGAAGTAAAAATTTAATAAATTTAAATGATTTAAAATTAAATCTATAAAAGGCTATTTTTAAATAGCCTTTTTAATTTGAAAATATTATGTTAATCTCTTTTTTATGTAAAGTATTAAAAAAATTAATTTTAAAATCATAACATAAATATGAGAATAAATTATTTAAATAAAAATTTATTAATTTTTAAAATTTACTTAACATTGACAAATCCAATTAAAAGATATTATAATAAGTAGTATCTTTTAATAATATTAAGTTATAAACTTTCAATATTAATTGATAATTATTAATATTAAGAAAGGGGGTTTTACAAATGAATAAAATAGTTTTTATTGTCTTTTATTGTTTTATGTTATTAACTTTAAATGCTTGCAGTAAAACAGAAAATGTTAAAAAGGAGGCAGAAAAAATGGAAATATCAAAAGATTATATTAATGTAGAAAATGCCAAAGAAATTTATTTTGCAGGGGGGTGTTTTTGGGGCATTGAAAAATTGTTCCATAGTATAGATGGGGTTTTAAATGCAGAAAGTGGTTATGCAAATGGTAAAGAAGAAATTATACCAGATTATAAAAGAGTTTTAAAGGGAGATACAGGTTATAGGGAAACGGTAAAAGTTTTATACGACCCAAGCAAAGTTTCTTTAGAACAGTTACTTGGGGCATTTTTCTATGTAATAGACCCAACAATAGAAAAAAGACAAGGTAATGATATAGGTGACCAATATCAAACAGGCATATACTTTGTAGATGAAGATTCAAAAAATATAGTTGAAAAATTTGTAGAAGAAGAAAAGAAAAAATATAAAAAGTTTGTTGTAGAAATAGAACCTTTAAGCAAATTTTTCTTAGCAGAAGATTACCACCAAGATTATTTATATAAAAATCCAAATGGATATTGCCATATAGTTCCAAAAACATTTGACGAAATAAATGATATAATAAAAAATATTCCTAAATTAGATGTTCCAAATTTAAATAAATATGTTAAACCTAGTGATAAAGAATTGAAAAATAAATTAACAGATTTACAGTATAATGTAACTCAAAAAGGAGCTACGGAATATGCTTTTACAGGAGAATATTGGGACTTTTATGAAAAAGGTATATATGTAGATATAGCAACAGGAGAGCCTTTATTTTCCTCTTTAGATAAATATGAAAGTAGCTGTGGTTGGCCTAGTTTTAGTGCACCTATAGATAAAAATAATATAATATTTAAAGAAGATAAATCTTTTGGTATGGATAGGACAGAGGTTAAAAGCAAATCGGGAGATTCTCACCTTGGGCATATTTTTTATAATGAACCTGAAAGTCCTAATGGTGTTAGATATTGTATTAATAGTGCTTCTTTAGAGTTTATTCCTTATGATAAAATGGAAGAAAGAGGATATGGTCATTTATTACATATTTTCGATAAAAATTAAATTATTTAAAAAGGCTATATTTTTATATATAGCCTTTTGTTGTATACAAATTGATATTTGTATTTTCATCTATATTTTATTTTTAGGAGGTCTTTCTCCAAAGAATTGATAAAATTCAACCTTTACATTACCATTAAACAATTTTCTTTTTTTGCTACATTTTTTACCATATAATTTTTCAAAACCTTCGTGAGAAGTAAGGATATAAGTAGAAAAAGTTTTATTACTATTAAAAATTTTACCCATATCTTTATAAAGCTGTTCAACTTCTTCTAAAACACCTATACGTTCTGCATAAGGAGGGTTGCATACACATATTCCATATTTTATATTTTGTATATCTAATTTGTTTAATGGTTTTACTTCAAATCTAATACAGTCGTCAACACCAGCTATTTTTGCATTACCTTTAGCTATTTGTATAGCTTTTTCATCTATATCACTTGCATATATTTCTGGTCTACAATCTACATCTATTTTACTATAAGCATCTTTTCTAGCTTCTTTCCAATAAGATTTGTCTATAAAATCCCAATTTTCAGATGCAAAATTTCTAGTAAGACCTGGAGCAATGTTTTTGGCTATCATAGCAGCTTCAATAGGGATAGTACCAGAGCCACAAGTAGGGTCTATTAAAATACGGTCTTTTTTATAGTAGCTTAAATCTATTAAAGCACTAGCTAAAGTTTCTTTTAAAGGAGCAGCAAGTTGATTTTCTCTATAACCACGTTTATGTAATCCTGTGCCACTTGTATCAAGAGTAATAGTAACATTATCTTTTAACAATGCCACTTGTATTTTATATAAATTACCAGACTTTGAAAAATAATCTATATCTTTATATGTTAGCTTTAGTTTTTCTACAATAGCTTTTTCTGTTATTTTTTGACAAGCTGGTACACTTGATAAAGTAGATTTTAAAGATTTACCAGATATAATAAAGTTAGCATCTTTAGGTAAAAAATCTGCCCAGTTTACTCCTTTTACACCTTGAAAAAGCTCTTCAAAAGTAGTTGCCTTAAACTTTGCCATAACCATTAATATTCTATCAGCACTTCTAAACCATATATTAGCTTTAGGTATATCTTTTATCTCGCCTGTAAAATTTACTATACCATCTTCGACAGATATGTTAGAAAAGCCTAAATTTTGGGCTTCTCTTTTAACAATAGCTTCTAGCCCAAATGTTGTAGTTGCAATAAAATTTATCATAAAAATTCTCCTATGTTTTGAGTTTATAAATTAATTTAAACTTTAATTTTATATTAATTGTATAAATTATAGCTTAATTAAATAAATTAATCAATAAAATATTAAATAAATACTTTATTATATAATTAAAATATTGTATAATTAAAAAGTATAAAAATGTAAAATGAAAATTAGAGTAGAGGTTTTAATATGTATAAATTGTTAAAAACAGAAGGCAGAGCCAAGCTTGGTGAGTTTCATACAGTGCACGGTGTTATAAAAACACCAGTTTTTATGAATGTTGGTACAATAGCAGCTATAAAAGGTGCTGTTTCTACAGAAGACTTACAAGGTATAAAAACACAAGTAGAACTATCTAACACATATCATCTACATTTAAGACCAGGTGATAAAGTTGTAAAAAAATTAGGTGGGTTGCATAAATTTATGGTATGGGACAAGCCTATATTAACAGATTCTGGTGGGTTTCAGGTATTTTCTTTAACAGGGCTTAGAAAGATAAAAGAAGAGGGGGTATATTTTAACTCTCATATAGACGGTAGAAAAATTTTTATGGGACCAGAAGAAAGTATGCAAATACAATCTAATTTAGCATCTACTATTGCTATGGCATTTGACGAATGTCCTCCTTATCCTGCTACAAGAGAATATATGCAAAATTCTGTTGATAGGACTACTCGTTGGCTAAAAAGATGTGTAGTTGAGATGGATAGGCTTAATTCTTTAGATGATACTATTAATAAAAATCAAATGCTTTTTGGTATAAACCAAGGTGGGACTTTTTCTGATATTAGGATAGAGCACGCAAAAGTTATATCAGATTTAAACTTAGATGGATATGCAATAGGCGGGCTTGCAGTTGGAGAAACACATAAAGAAATGTATAGGATATTAGAAGATGTTGTTCCATATTTACCACAAAATAAGCCAACTTATCTTATGGGAGTTGGTACGCCAGAAAATATTTTAGAGGCTGTTGATAGAGGAGTAGACTTTTTTGATTGTGTTTTACCTGCAAGAAATGGTAGACACGCTAATGTTTATACTAATGAAGGTAAGTTAAATCTTAACAACGCTAAATATGAGCTAGATGATAGGCCAATAGCAAAAGATTGTAATTGCCCTGCTTGCAAAACATATAGTAGAGCATATATAAGACATCTTTTTAAAGCTAAAGAAATGTTAGCTATGAGATTATGCGTTTTACACAATTTATATTTTTATAATAATATGATGGAAGAGATAAGAGATGCTTTAGAAAAAGGAGAATTTAAGGCTTATAAAAAAATGAGATTAGAAGGCTTTAAACAAAATGATAAATAAAATAAATTTTAATTATTAATTATATAGCGTAGTATTTATTATTTGTAAAGGAGATTTTGTAATGGCAAATATTAAAAGAATTTTTGTAGAAAAAAAAGATGGTTATAATATAGAGGCTAAAGGTTTATTAAAAGATTTTATTCAAAATTTAGGTATAAAAAGTTTAGAAAATATTAGAGTTTTAAATAGATACGATATTCAGCTAAAAGATGAAGGTGTATATCAAGATGCAAAAAATACAATATTTTCTGAACCACCAGTTGATATAGTTTTTGAAGAAAATATTAACCTTAATGATGACGAATTTATGTTTGCTGTTGAATATCTTCCAGGGCAATATGACCAAAGGGCAGATTCTGCCATACAATGTATAAGCCTTATAACAGAAGGAGATGTTTCTTTAGTAAAAAATGCTAAAGTGTTTATTTTAAAAGGAAACCTTTCTAGCGAAGAAATAGAAAAAGTAAAATCTTACGCTATAAACCCAGTAGATTCTAGGGAAGCAAGTGGAGAAAAACCAGATAACTTAGATATGGCATTTTCTAACCCTGATGATGTAGAAATATTAGACGGGTTTATACAAAAAACAGAAGAAGAGCTAGAGCAATTTAGACAAGAATTAGGCCTTGCTATGAACAAAGAAGACTTAATTTTATGTAGAGATTATTTTAAAGATACAGAAAATAGAAACCCTAGCATTACAGAAATAAAAATGATAGATACATATTGGTCTGACCATTGTAGACATACAACCTTTGCTACAAAACTTAATAACATAGAAATAGAAGAAGGATTTTATAAAAAACCAATAGAAGATGCTTATAATGTTTATTTAGAAGAAAGAAAAGCTTTATATAAAGATAAACAAAAAGATATTTGCCTTATGGATATAGCTGTTATGGGAATGAAAGCCTTAAAATCTAAGGGGATTTTAAAAAATCTTGATGAATCTGAAGAAATTAACGCTTGTAGCATTGTAGTAGATGTTGATGTAGATGGTAAAAATGAAGAATGGCTTGTTATGTTTAAAAATGAAACACATAACCACCCAACAGAGATAGAGCCTTTTGGTGGGGCTGCAACTTGCCTTGGTGGTGCTATAAGAGACCCACTATCAGGTAGAAGCTATGTTTATCAAGCAATGAGGGTAACAGGTAGTGCAGACCCTACAACAGAAATAAAAGACACGTTGCCAGGTAAATTACCTCAAAGGACAATAACAAAAACAGCAGCTCACGGGTATAGCTCTTATGGTAACCAAATAGGGCTTGCAACAGGATTAGTAGCAGAAATATATGATGAAGATTATGTTGCTAAAAGAATGGAGATAGGTGCAGTTATAGGAGCTAACAAAAAAGAAAACGTAATAAGAAATGTGCCTAAAAAAGGCGATGTTGTTATTTTAACTGGTGGTAGAACAGGTAGAGATGGTTGTGGTGGAGCTACTGGCTCGTCTAAAGAGCATACAGAAGAATCTATCAACAATTGTGGGGCAGAAGTGCAAAAAGGAAATGCACCTACAGAAAGAAAGCTACAAAGATTATTTAGAAACGAAAATGTAAGCAAGCTTATAAAAAGATGTAATGACTTTGGAGCAGGGGGGGTATCTGTTGCCATAGGTGAGTTATCAGATGGGCTTGATATTGATTTAGACTTAGTGCCTAAAAAATATGAAGGGCTTGATGGAACAGAGCTTGCTATATCAGAATCTCAAGAGAGAATGGCTGTTGTTGTAGAAGAAAAAGATGTTGATAAATTTATAGCTTTTGCTAATGAAGAAAACTTAGAGGCAGTTGTTGTTGCTAAAGTTACAGATGACAGACGCTTAAGAATGAAATGGAGAGGCAAAGAAATAGTAAATTTATCTAGAGATTTTTTAGATACTAACGGTGCTACTCAAAATATGGATATATTTGTAAAAAGCCCTAAACAAAAAATAGAAGAAAAAGAAGATTTAACAAATATAAAAGAAAAATTACTTAACAATTTAAAAGATTTAAACGTATGTAGCCAAAAAGGGTTATCTGAAATGTTTGACTCTACTATTGGTACAGGGACTGTTTTAATGCCTTTTGGTGGAGAAAATCAACTAACACCTCCAGAAGCTATGGTTTGTAAAATACCTGTTTTAAAAGGTGAAACTAACACAGCTACAATTATGAGCTATGGATATAACCCTAAAGTTGCTAAATGGAGCCCGTTCCATTCTGCTATATATGCCGTTGTAGAATCTGTTTCTAAAATAGTTGCCACTGGTGGAGATTATAAAAATATTAAATTAACTTTCCAAGAATATTTTGAAAAATTAGGTAACGATAAAGAAAAATGGGGCAAGCCATTTAGTGCATTAATAGGTGCTTTACACGCACAGCTTAACCTTGGCATAGCTGCTATTGGTGGTAAAGATAGTATGTCTGGTACTTTTAAGGATATGAACGTACCTCCTACATTAGTGTCTTTTGCTTTAGATGTTGCTAATGTTAATAATGTTATATCGCCAGAGTTTAAAAAAGAAGATAACTATATTATTAAGCTTAATACAAAATATGATGATTATGATTTACCTATTTTTGATGAGCTTACTAAAAACTATGAAAAAATAAATAACCTTATAAAAGATAAAAAAGTTTTATCTGCTAGCACAATAGGATTTGGTGGAGCTTCGGCATCTATTAGCAAAATGTCTTTAGGTAATTACATAGGTGCAAACGTTTCTTTAAATAAAGATGTATTTAATTATAGCTATGGTTCTTTTATTTTAGAAGTTGATAAAAATGTGAACATAGAAAAAGAATTTGAAGGCTTTACATATGAAAATTTAGGTAAAACTACAAAAGAACAATTTATAACAATAAATAATGAAAAAATAGATTTACAAGAAATACAAAAAGCTTGGTTTGACACTTTAGAGCCTATATTCCCTACAAAATATTACGATGAGTTTAAAAAACTAGAGATAGATGTTAAAGAATATAAAGTGTGTGAAAAAAGAAAAAGCAACATATCTATAGCTAAGCCTAAAGTTTTTATACCTGTATTTCCTGGAACAAACTGTGAATATGATTTAAAACGTGCTTTTGAAAAAGCAGGTGGAGATGTAGAAACATTTGTATTTAAAAATCTTGATAGTGATGGAATAAAACAATCTATTGAGCAAATGGTTAAAATAATAGATAAATCTCAAATAGTTATGATACCAGGTGGATTTAGTGCTGGAGATGAGCCAGATGGGTCTGGTAAATTTATTGCATCTATATTTAGAAACCCACGTATAAAAGATAGCGTAATGAACTTACTTAATAACAGAGATGGGCTTATGCTTGGTATTTGCAATGGTTTTCAAGCCCTTATAAAACTTGGGCTTGTACCTTATGGTGATATAAGAGATATGACAGAAGATGCACCAACTTTAACATTTAACACTATTGGCAGACATATATCTTGCCTTGCAACAACAAAGATAATCTCTAATAAATCTCCTTGGCTTTATAATTGTAATGTAGGAGATACACATAAAATACCATTTTCTCACGGTGAGGGTAGGTTTGTTGCAAACGAACAAATGATGAAACAGCTTATAGAAAATGGGCAAATAGCTACACAATATGTAGATAAAAACAATAACCCAACTTATGATATTAAATTTAACCCTAATGGGTCTATGCTTGCCATAGAGGGTATAACAAGCCCAGATGGACGTGTGTTTGGAAAAATGGGTCATTCTGAAAGGATAGGAAATGGTCTTTATAAAAATGTAATAGGAGAAAAAGACCAAAAAATATTTGAGGCAGGTGTTAATTATTTTAAATAGTTAGTATAAAAGTGTAAAAATAGGAGATTATATGATAAAAGATAAAGAAAAGTTAAACAAAATTCTTTGAGGATTAGTTTTAATATATATTCCTTTTCATTTAACATTTGCTTTTCCTATATTTAAGCTAACTACATTTGATAAAAATATAATAGGTATAGTATTTACAATAATAGCGTCTATACTTATATTAAAAAAAGAAGTTGATAA
The DNA here is from genome assembly GCF_963558545.1 of uncultured Tyzzerella sp. NCBI lineage: Bacteria > Bacillati > Bacillota > Clostridia > Lachnospirales > Lachnospiraceae > Tyzzerella > uncultured Tyzzerella sp. Next base: position 17,781 of record NZ_CAUWHO010000015.1, read on the forward strand.
AAATAAAGCTATAAGTATGATACTTCCTATTATTATGTTTGCATTAAATATAAAATTATATGGGATAGTATTAATATCAATTATATTTACTTTAATAAAAAATAAAAATTACTTACTTATGTATTTTATTACGTTTATTTTAACTTGTTTAGGTATGGTTTGTAGATATATTTTAGAATATGGGGAAGTATCAAATACAAGGGATTTTACTATTTTTAATATATTAATTACATTAATTTTTATGCCTATATTAGTTATGTTAATAACATTATTAATTGAAAAAGCATTAAGTATAAAAAATACTAAATAAAATAAAAAAAATGGGGTGTTTTTATATGAAAGTTACAAGCGTTGTTATTAGTGGTATAGCATTATTAATAAGTGTAAGTGCTTTAGCTTTATCTATTGTATCACTTGTTCACAAAAGGAAATAAAAATAAAATTTTTGTTAAAAAGTTGTTTATCTTATTGGGAATTTGTGTTATAATGTAATCATAGTTGTTAAAAAGTAGTAATTACTATTTTTTAACCATAATCTTTAAAATTAGGAGGACTTTAAAATGATTAAAGTAGGTATTAATGGTTTTGGACGTATTGGTCGTCTTGTATTTCGTGCTTCAATTGAAAGAGATAATTTAGACGTTGTTGCTATAAATGACCCATTTATCGACCTTGAATATATGGTTTATATGCTTAAATATGACTCTGTTCATGGTAGATTTGATGGTGATGTTTCTGTTAAAGGTGACAAGCTTGTTGTTAATGGTAAAGAAATTACTGTTTTCCAATGTATGAACCCAGAAGAAATTGCTTGGGGCGAAGCTGGTGTAGAATACGTTGTAGAATCTACAGGTGTATTTACTACTATCGACAAAGCTTCTGCACACTTTAAAGGTGGTGCTAAAAAAGTTGTTATCTCTGCTCCTTCTGCAGATGCACCTATGTTTGTTATGGGTGTAAACCACAAAGAGTACAAATCAGATATGAACGTTGTATCTAATGCTTCTTGTACAACTAACTGTCTTGCACCTTTATCTAAAGTTATCAATGATAAATTTGGTATCGTTGAAGGTTTAATGACAACTGTACACGCTACTACAGCTACTCAAAAAACTGTTGATGGACCATCTAAAAAAGACTGGAGAGGTGGACGTGCAGCAGCTGCTAACATAATCCCATCTTCTACTGGTGCTGCTAAAGCAGTTGGTAAAGTTATTCCAGAATTAAACGGTAAATTAACTGGTATGGCATTTAGAGTTCCAACTCCTAACGTATCTGTTGTAGATTTAACTTGCCGTCTTGAAAAACCAGCTACTTATGAAGAAATTAAAGCTGCTGTTAAAGAAGCTGCTAATGGCGAATTAAAAGGTATCTTAGGATACACTGAAGATGATGTAGTATCTACTGATTTTGTTCACGAATACTGCACATCTGTATTTGATGCTAAAGCAGGTATTGCTTTAAATGACAACTTTGTTAAATTAGTTTCTTGGTATGACAATGAGTGGGGCTATTCAAACAAATGTCTTGATTTAGTTGCTCATATGGCTTCTGTAAACTAATATTAAAGATTAAATATAATAAAACCTATAGCAAAATGCTATAGGTTTTATTATATTATTAAAAATGTGTGTTTACTAAAATATCTACCCAAAATGAAAAAATAGCTGTAGTATATATAAGCATAAAACAAATATAAAATAGTAAATATATAAAATAAAATTTTTTTATATTTTGGTATTTATTTTTTGATTGTGTAAAAACATATACTATTATGCCTAAAAAGTTAGAATAAATAGATACTATAAGCCATAAAAATGGTTCGAGATTTTTTTGTTTTGCATCTAAATAAACAAAAATATAGGCAATAATATTTAAGATAATAGGAATAATAAAAATTAAAGTAATAGATACCATATAAGAAAATAAATATATTAATAGTTCCATAAAAAATAAACTCCTTACGTTATAATATGAAATATTATACCATAAAAAAAACTACAAAGTAAATATTTGTAGCTTTTTTTGTAATAAAGTGTTTAATTTTTATTAAAATTGTCATCATTATGGTTGTTATCATTATTATTAGTATTGTTATCTACGGGGTCTACATTAATAGTTGTAGTATTATAGTTAGTATTTGAAGGCTCATTACTTGTATTAAAGAAATCTTTTATAGACTTTGTAAAATCGTCAAATAATCCTTCTGTTTTATTAATAATTATCTGTGCATTTTCTTTAATTTTTTCTGTGTTTGGCTTAGGCATATTATAAATTTTATATTTTATATCATTTGCAAAATCATCAAAGTTTGAAGAATTGTTTTTATTTAAAGCATTTAAAAGTTTAACTCCATCATCAACAGAAATTTTGCCATCTTTAATCATTTCTAAAATCATCATTCTTTCATTTGTCATATCAATAACCTCCATAAAATTTTTATTTTATTTATATAAGAATACGCAAAAAATAAAAAAAGGTTTATATATTGTATAAGTTTTTATAAAAAAATAAATAATATGATAAAAGAGGGTTAATTTTTAGTAAAAGTATTTTTAATTGTGTGTTATTAATAAAAAATTACATTAAAACTAATGAAAAATTGTATAAAAAATGTAAAGCAATAAAATGGTAAATATGTTATAATATTATCAATGTAGTTTATATATTATTAACTACAAATTCTAAATATAAACTTTAAATTTAGTAGCACAAAAAATTGTGTATTTTGAAAGGGGAATTTATTATGTTAAATAAAAAATCCGTTGATGATTTACAAGTAAAAGGGAAAAGAGTATTAGTAAGATGTGACTTTAATGTTCCATTGCAAGATGGTGTTATTACAGACGAAAACAGAATAGTTGCAGCTCTTCCAACAATAAATAAATTAATAAATGAGGGTGCAAAAGTTATTTTATGTTCTCATTTGGGTAAACCAAAAGAACCAACTCCTAGTGCGTCTTTAGCACCTGTTGCTACTAGATTATCAGAAAAATTAGGTAAAACAGTTGTTTTTGCAGCAGATGATACAGTTGTTGGCGAAAATGCTAAAAAAGCTGTAGAGGCTATGCAAGAAGGTGATGTTGTTTTATTAGAAAATACTAGATTTAGAAAAGAAGAAACTAAAAATGTAGAAGACTTTAGCAAAGAGCTTGCTAGCCTTTGTGATGTTTATGTAAATGATGCATTTGGTTCTTCTCATAGAGCACATTGCTCAACTGTTGGTGTTACAAAATTTGTTTCAGAATCTGCAGTTGGATATTTAATGGATAAAGAAATTACTTACTTAGGTAATGCAGTAAATAATCCAGAAAGACCTTTTGTTGCTATATTAGGTGGAGCTAAAGTTTCTGATAAAATAAATGTTATTAACAATTTACTTGAAAAAGTAGATACACTAATAATTGGTGGTGGTATGGCTTACACATTTATGAAAGCTAATGGTCTTGAAGTGGGTGAATCTTTATTAGAAGCAGATAAAGTAGACTATGCTAGAGAAATGATGGAAAAAGCTAAAGCTAAAGGTGTAAATTTCTTAATACCTGTTGATACTGTTGTTACAAAAGAGTTTAAAAATGATACAGAATTTAAAACAGTAGAAGGTGGTATTCCAGCTGGTTGGCAAGGACTTGATATTGGGGAAAAAACTAGAGAGTTATTTGCTAATGCTTTAAAAGATGCTAAAACAGTTGTTTGGAACGGACCTATGGGTGTATTTGAATTTGCTAATTTTGCAAAAGGTACTATTGCCGTAGCAGAAGCTTTAGCAAATATTGATGCTACAACTATTATTGGTGGTGGAGATTCTGCAGCAGCTGTTAATCAACTTGGATTTGCAGATAAAATGAGCCATATTTCAACTGGTGGTGGTGCTTCTTTAGAATTTTTAGAAGGTAAAGAATTACCAGGTGTTGTTGCAGCAGATGATAAATAATATTTTTAAAATATAAAAATAAATTTTTATAATAGGCTAAGGCTTTTTAGCCTTAGTCTATTATTTTATGGAGGATATTATGAGAAAAAAAATTATTGCAGGTAACTGGAAAATGAATAAAAACCACAATGAAGCAGTTGAGCTTATCAATACTTTAAAAAGTGGTATCGATACAGATAAAAGTGATGTAGTTGTTTGTGTTCCTTTTGTAGATTTAATGTCTGTTTCTGAAGCTATTAAAGGTACAAATATTAACCTTGGTGCTCAAAATATGCATTTTGAAGAATCGGGTGCATACACTGGAGAAATTGCTCCTGCTATGCTTAAAGAGCTTGGTGTTAAATACGTTATAATTGGACATTCTGAAAGACGTGCATATTTTGGAGAAACTGATGAAACAGTAAATAAAAAAGTTAAAAAAGCTTTAGAGCACGATATAGTTCCTATTTTATGCGTTGGTGAAACTCTTGAAGAAAGAGAGCTTAATATTACTATCGAGCTAGTTAGAATACAAGTTAAAAAAGCTTTTGCAGATGTTTCTAAAGAAGATGCTAAAAAAGTTGTTATAGCTTATGAACCAATTTGGGCTATAGGTACTGGTAAAGTTGCTACTAAAGAACAAGCTGAAGAAGTGTGTGCAGAGGTTAGAAAAGTTGTAGCAGAGATATATGGCCAAGATGTAGCAGATGTTGTTAGAATACAGTATGGTGGAAGTGTTACAGGGGATAGTGCTAATGAGCTATTTAATATGCCTAATATTGATGGTGGATTAGTTGGTGGTGCTAGCCTTAAAGAAGATTTTATAAAAGTTGTAAATTATTAATAGTATAAGGAGATAAATATGGGCAAAAAAACTACTGTTTTAATGATACTAGATGGGTTTGGAATAAATGAAAAAACAGAAGGTAATGCAATTAAACTTGCAAATACTCCTAATATTGATAAAATAACTAAAGGATATCCTTGTGTTAATGGTAATGCTAGTGGTTTATTTGTTGGCTTACCAGATGGACAAATGGGAAATTCTGAAGTTGGACATTTAAATATGGGAGCTGGGAGAATTGTTTATCAAGAGCTTACTAGAATAACTAAATCTATACAAGACGGAGATTTCTTTGAAAATAGCGTATTAAAAGGTGCTATGGAAAATTGTAAAGAAAGAAATACTGCATTACATTTAATGGGACTTTTATCTAGTGGTGGTGTGCATAGCCATAATGAACATTTATATGGATTATTAAAAATGGCTAAAATGAATGGTATTGAAAAAGTTTATATCCACGCATTTTTAGATGGTAGGGATACACCTCCAACATCTGGTAAAGGATTTTTACAAGAATTGCAATCTAAAATAAATGAGATAGGTGTAGGTAAAATAGCTACTATTAGTGGTAGATACTATGCTATGGATAGAGATAATCGTTGGGAAAGAGTGGAACACGCTTATAATGCTATGGTTATGGGTAAAGGTGATAGTACAGATAATGTTATCACTTACATAGAAAGCTCTTATTCTAAAGATGTTAATGACGAATTTGTAGTGCCTACTGTTGTTACAGAAAATGATATGCCAGTAGCTACTATTAATGAAAATGATTCTGTTATTTTCTTTAACTATCGTCCAGATAGAGCAAGAGAAATGACAAGAGCATTTTGTGATGAAGATTTTACAGGTTTTGACAGAGATAAAGGTTACTTTAATACAAAATTTGTTACTTTTACAGACTACGATTCTTCTATAAAAAATAAAGAAGTTGTTTTCTTAAAAGAAAGTTTAAGCAATACTTTTGGGGAGTACATATCTAATTTGGGACTTACTCAATTAAGACTTGCAGAAACTGAAAAATATGCTCACGTTACATTTTTCTTTAATGGTGGTGTAGAAGAACCTTATAAAAATGAGGATAGAATTTTAATACCTTCACCGCAGGTAGCTACTTATGATTTACAACCAGAAATGAGTGCTAAAGAAGTTACAGAAAAATTAACAGAAAATATTGCAAATGGTAAATATGATTTAATTATTGTAAACTATGCTAATCCTGATATGGTTGGGCATACCGGTGTTTTAGATGCTGCTGTTAAAGCTATTGAATATGTAGATGAATGTATTGGTAAAGTGGTAGATACTGTTTTAGAAAATAATGCACAAATGTTTATATGTGCAGACCACGGAAATAGTGACCAACTTATTGATTATACAACAAAAGAGCCTTTTACAGCACATACAACAAATCCTGTTCCATTTATACTTGTTAATTGTGATAAAGCTAAAGGCCTTAAAGAAGGTGGCAAGCTTGCTGATATAGCCCCAACTCTTTTAGATATGATGAATTTAGAGCAACCAAAGGAAATGACAGGTGAAAGTTTATTAGTTAAATAATTTAAAAATTATAGTGTTAAAATATTGACATTATTTACATTTAAAGTTATTATTATATTATAACAGGTTATGTTATACAACATAAATTGAAAGGAGATTTTTATATAATGAAAGGTTATATTGAAATTGTTGATGTAATTGCAAGAGAGGTATTAGACTCTAGAGCTAATCCTACTGTTGAAGTTGAAGTTATCGTAGAAGATTTAGTAGGTAACTTAGTAATGGGTAGAGCAGCTGTTCCTTCTGGTGCATCTACTGGTGAACACGAAGCAGTTGAGCTTAGAGATGGTGGAGATAGATATGTTGGTGCTGGTGTTGAAACAGCAGTTAAAAATGTAAATGAAATTATCTCAGAAGAAATTATTGGTATGAATGCTCTTGACCAAGTTTCTATTGATAGAACTATGATTGCTTTAGATGGTACTCCTAACAAAGCTAAATTAGGTGCTAATGCTATTTTAGCAGTATCTATGGCTGTTGCTAGAGCAGCTGCAGAAGCTTTAAATATGCCTTTATATCAATATTTAGGTGGATTTAATTCTAAAACTTTACCAGTTCCTATGATGAACATTTTAAACGGTGGTAAACACGCAGATAACACTGTTGATGTTCAAGAATTTATGATTATGCCTGTTGGTGCTACTTCTTTCAAAGAAGCTTTAAGAATGTGTGCTGAAATTTATCACAACTTAAAGAAAGTATTAAAAGCTAGAGGTCTTTCTACAGCAGTAGGTGATGAAGGTGGTTTTGCTCCTGACTTAGCTACTTCTGATGAAGTTATCGATTTAATCCTTGAAGCTACTGAAAAAGCTGGTTATAAACCAGGTGAACAAATTAGAGTTGCATTAGACGTTGCTTCTTCTGAACTTTATGACAAATCTACTGGTAAATACTACTTTGAAGGCGAAAGCAAAATGAAAGGTGAAGAAATTTACAGAACTTCTGAAGAAATGGTTGCTTACTATGAAGCACTTGTTGCTAAATACCCAATCATCTCTATTGAAGATGGTTTAGATGAAAACGACTGGGACGGTTGGAAATTATTAACTGAAAAATTAGGTAATAAAATTCAATTAGTTGGTGACGACTTATTTGTTACTAACACAGAAAGATTACAAAAAGGTATTGAGCTTGGTGTTGCTAACTCTATCCTTATTAAAGTTAACCAAATCGGTACTTTAACTGAAACTTTTGAAGCTATTGAATTAGCTAATAGAAATAATATGACAGCAGTTGTATCTCACCGTTCTGGTGAAACAGAAGATTCTACAATTGCAGATATCTCTGTTGCTGTAAATGCTGGTCAAATTAAAACTGGTGCTCCTTGCCGTTCTGACAGGGTTGCTAAATATAACCAATTATTAAGAATTGAAGAAGAACTTAATGATACAGGTAATGTAGCTGAATATTTAGGTCTTAACACTTTTTTCAATTTAAAAAATAAATAATTAATTATTGTTAAAAAGGCTATGATTTTATCATAGCCTTTTTATTGTATGTAGAATATATAAGGGATATTTTATGAAATTCTTTATAGTACTGGATTGGAGAGGTGTTAAGTCTAATTATGATTTTTAAAAATCTTTTAATACTTTTGAAAATGCATTGCTTGATGGGATAGAGATACCAAAAGAAGAATGGCTTTTACTTTGTTGAAAAACTGTATCGGATTAAATGAAATACAATTTATTCTGATAAGTGAAAGCAAGTAGGTATATTCACACAAACGGCTTAAATAAGGAAATGGCTGTGGATATTTTTCATTGTTCTTAAAAATAGCAGAGAGATTCGGACTATTGTATCGAGCCACGTTGAAACTGTTGTAATGCTTTATAAAAAATATTATTTCAAAATAAAAAATAAATTTGTATAGCCTTATAATGTATAAGTCATATTATTATTTAGCTCCTTTATCTTATTAAAATAATATAAAGTGGCTTTTTTTATTAATTTTAAAGGAAAAATTGATTTGATTACTCTACCATTATATAGATAATTATAATAAAGTTGATAAATTTATGATAAAGGTATAATATACATATGTAAAATTTTAAAATTATTTTATATACGTACTTTTGTTAATATAGTGTAAGATTAGCTATATATATATATTATTTTTTATTAAATATTAACATATAAAAAACTTGTATTTATATGTTGTTTTTGGTAAAATATGCTTATAAATTTTAATAAACTAAATTAATACAGATTATGTTTTGATTTCTAAATATAATTTAATAGGAGAGATGATATTTTGTACAATGTAATTATCGTAGACGATGAAGAAGAAATAAGAAATGGACTTATGAAAAAAATAGATTGGGAAAGATATGGTTTTAACATTATTTCTCAAGCAGAAAATGGAAATGAAGCTTTGGATAAAATAGAAAAATTAAAACCAGATGTCGTTTTTACAGATATAAAGATGCCTTTTTTAACAGGCATAGAGCTTATTAAAATTATAGCATCTAATATGTATAATATAAAAGTAGTTGTAATATCCGGGTTTAATGATTTTGAATATATAAAGGAGGCTATGGATAATAACGCATTTGGTTATCTTTTAAAGCCAATAGATAGTGAGGAGCTTATAAATATTTTAAATAGAATAAAAAATAATTTTGATATAGAGTATAACCAAAAGCGTAACTTAGAAGTATTAAAAAAACATTATTTAGAAAGTTTACCTGTAATAAAAACTCAATTTTTAACAAAGGCTATAGAAAGAAAACTTTCATTAGATTATTGGGAAAATAAATGTAACAGCTTAAATATAAATTTAAATAATAAGTATTTTTTAGTGGCTACGATAAAATATAGCTTTAAAGATAGTGAAAATAATTTTATAGAAGATGATGAGCTTATCCCATTTTCTATAAAAAATATATTTGATGAAAAAATGGAAGAGGGTATAAAAAATATACAGTTTGTTAGCTTTTTTTATTCAGATAACATAGTGAGTATATTTAGTTTAGATAATAAAAGGTATATTAAAAGCTTAATAAAAGAGCTTAATAGTGTTTGTGATATTTATTATAAGATAATGAATATAAAGATAACAATAGGTCTTGGGTATTGTGTTGAAAAAATAGAACATTTAAAAAATTCTTATGAAAGTTCAGAAGAAGCTCTCTTATATAAGATGATTATAGGAAGTGGAAAAACAATATTTATAAATGACATAGATCCAGATAAAAGTATAAAATTATCTTTTTCAGAAAATGATGAAAAAAAACTCTTTTCTATTATAAATTTAGGTGAAGAAGATGATATTGAAAAATTTATTAATGAGATATTTTATGATATAGATAAAACCATAGTAAATTTTAATGAATATAGGCTGTATCTTATAGAAATAATATTATCTATTTTAAAAATAAGTAAAAATTATAGTATAACTAGCGAAGAAATATTTGGTAAAGATTTTGAAATTTATAAAACTATAGATAAGCTTGATTCTATAGATGTGATTAAACAATATTTTTTAGAAAAGTTTAATATTTTAAGTATTTTTATAAGAAATAAAAGAATTAACTCTACAAATGCTATTGTTGAAAAAGCTAAACTTTATATAGATGAAAATTATTCAAATCCAGAACTTTCTATAAATACTATATGTGATGTTTTATTTATAAGTCCTACCTATTTTTCTTCAATATTTAAAAAAGTTTTAAATATAAGCTTTATAAAATATTTAACAGATTTAAGGCTTGAAAAGGCATTAGAGCTGATAAATACAACATCTGAAAAAACTTATGTTATAGCACAAAAAGTAGGATATACAGATGCAAACTACTTTAGCTACGTTTTTAAGAAAAAATATGGTGTATCACCTTTAAAATATAAAAATAAGGAATGATTTTTTGAAAAAAAGAAAAAATAGATGGCTGTCTTTTAATAATTACGGTATACAAAAAATAATAATGTTATCATTTACTTTTATATCTATAATTTGCTTAAGTATAGTAGGGATAACATTTTATCTAAGGTATGTTACAAATATTAAAAGTGTTATATCCAAAAATAATGATTTATTATTGGAGCAAGTACATATTAATATAAATAGCTATTTAGATAATATGATAGATATATCAAAAGCTATTTATGATGAGATTTATATTAAAAATTCTTTAGATAATGTAAATATAGATAATGAAATACAGATATTACACAAAGTTAATAATAAAAAAGTTGTTAATATAGGTTTATTTTCTAAATATGGTGAGGCAGTATCTTTAAGCGATAATATAAGTTTAAAAGAAAATATAGATGTTAGAGATAATGAATGGTTTATAGATGCTATAAAAAATAAAGATAAGTTTAACTTTTCGGTACCTCATATACAACAGTGTTTTGAATATAAAAATAATGAACATATTTGGGTTATATCTATTAGCAAATATGTTCAAATTAAAAAAAATGGGAAAATGATAGATGGAGTTATATTAGTAGATATAAATTTTAATGATATAGAAAAAATAATGTCTAAAGCTAACTTAGGAGAAAAGGGATATGTATATCTTGCTAATAATAAAGGAGATATTGTCTATCACCCAAGGCAACAACTTATATATTATAATTTAATAGAGGAAAATAACAAGAAAAATAGTTTGTTAGAAAAAGGTGTTTATGTTGAGGATTATGAAAACTATGAAAGGATAGTTAATGTAAAACCATTAGATGCTATAAATTGGACAATGATAGGGATAACCCCTGTTATAAATATGAAAAAAGAATATATAAATATAGGGATATTTATATTATCTATTTTATTATTTGCAATATCACTTATTTTGATATTAAATATGATTTTATCTTATAAGATAACTATGCCTATAAAGGAGCTAGAAAAGGCAGTTAAAAATTTTGAAAATGGAAATTTAGATTTTAAGGTAAATATAGAAGGGTTTTTAGAAGTTACATATTTAGGTGAAGTGATAAATGCTATGTTAGATAGTATAAAAAACCTTATAGAGTCTGTTAATAGAGAGCATTATCAAAAGAGAAAAAGTGAGCTAGACGCTTTGCAGGCTCAAATAAACCCACATTTTTTATATAATACACTAGATTCTATTGTAGCTATGATAGAAAATGAAAAATATAAAGCATCTATAGATATGACTATATCTTTAGCTAAATTATTTAGGATAAGTCTTAGCAAAGGAGAAAATATTATACCTATAAAAGATGAGCTAGAACATATTAAAAACTATTTAAAAATACAAAGTATACGATATAAAAATAAATTTTCATATAAAATAAACTGTGATGAAGAGATTATAAATTGTGCAACTATAAAATTGACTATACAACCTTTAGTAGAAAATGCCATATATCACGGTGTTAGCTTTTTAGATGAAGATGGTATGATAGAAATAAATGTTTATAAAAATGAAGAAAATGTAAATATAGATATCATTGATAACGGACTTGGTATGTCTAAAGAATGTTGTGAAAATATGTTAAAAGGTAAAGTTGAACCTAAAGGTGGTGGCTCTGGTATAGGTATAAAAAATGTAAATGACCGTATAAAACTTTATTTTGGAGATAATTATGGTATAGAAATATTTAGCGAATATGATGTTGGAACAACAGTTAGAATAGTTATACCTATAACACAAATAAAATAATTTTATAGGAGCATAAAATATGGAAAAGGTTAATAAAAGGTTTATTATTTTAGTTACTTTAAGTTTTATAGCTATAATTTCCTTATTAATGATAAATAGAGTATTTTTTATACTTGATAATAAGGAATACAAAATAGCTGTTATACTAGATAAACAAAATGCCTTGTATAATGAATTTATAAAAGATGGTGTTAACTTAGCAGGCTATGAGATGGGGATAACAATAGAATATATAGAAACAGATAAAGATTTAAACATAGCTTTAAATGAGCAAATAGAAGATAATAGTAGTGGAATAATTATTTTAGAGCCTAATAATAAATATATAGATATACCTAAAGGACTTAAAAAGCCAGTTATATTTTTAGGAGAAGATTTAGATTTAGAACCTAATACAGAGTTATCTTATATAAATAGTGATAGCTTTAAGATGGGAAAATATATAGCAGAAGAAATATTAAAAAATGGAAATATAAGAAAAAATATTGTCTTTGTTACAAATAATGATTTGAAAAAAACTGAAGAAAATATGTATAAGGGATTTTTAGATGTAATGAAATTTTCTTATAATGATATTAAACAAATTGTATTTGATAAAGAAACCATTTTTGAAATATTAAAAAATAATAAAAACGATGTTTTTGTTACATTTGACCCTTATATATTAAATGAGCTTTGTGAAATAAAAAGTAAAAATATAGAATTAGATAAAAAAGAAATATATGGGCTATCTAAAGGTAATGAAAGAATTAGATATTTAGAAAATGATATAGCTAAGGCTGTTATTGTAAAAAATGAGTTTAGCTTAGGTTATTTAAGTGTTGATATAATGCGTAAAATGATAGAAAAAAAACCTTATAGTAATGAAAAAATAAATTTTAATATAGTAAATAAAAGAAGTATGTATTTAAGAGAAAACCAATATCTTTTATTTCCTTTTAAATAATTATAAAATTATTTATCATAAAAATTTAATAAAATATCATAAAAATTTATATAGAAAAACCATAAAACTAAAGTTATAATTAAGTTGAATAAAGGATTACATAATAAGTATAATATTTTAATAATTATATTTAGACATAATTATAAGATGAACAGGAATAAAAATATAATATGTATTTATTATACAATTTAAGTTTAAATAAGCTTAATTTTAATGTATTTATTATTTAGGAGGGAAATAATTATGAAAAAATTTAGTAAATTAATTTTTATTGCATTAAGTGGAACAATAATGGCTTTATCTATGGTAGGTTGCGGCTCTAAATCAGAACAGCCAGAAAGTTCAAATGAACAACAAGCAGAAGGTAACAGCCAAGAGACAAATGAAAGTGTAGTAAAAGTTGGTGTTTTACTATATAAATTTGATGATACTTATATTTCTACAGTTCGTCAAAGTTTAGAAAAAATTCAAAAAGAAAATGGAGGAAAAGTTGAATTTAGTTTCTTTGATGGAAAAGGCGACCAAGCTACACAAAATGATAGCATAGATACTTTATTACAAAAAGGGACAGATGTTTTACTTGTAAATCTTGTTGACACAGGAGCTGGTCAAACAGTTGTAGATAAAATTAAAGCGGCAGATAAACCTGTAGTATTTTTTAACAGAGAGCCTGCAGCAGATGTTATAAAATCATATGATAAAGCAGTTTTTGTAGGTACAAATGCTAAAGAAGCTGGTATTTTACAAGGTAATATCTTATCAGGACTTTGGGAAAAAGATAAAGCTAATATAGACACTAATGGTGATGGTAAAATGCAATATGTAATGTTACAAGGTGAACCAGATAACCCAGAGGCTGTTGCAAGAACAGAATATTCTGTTTCAACAATAAAAGAAAAAGGTATAGAGGTTGAAGAGCTTGCAAAACAAGTTTGTAACTGGGACCAAGCTTTAGCTCAAAATGCCACAGAGGCTTGGGTTTCTAAATTTGGTGATGGTATAGAAGTTGTTATAGCAAATAATGATGGTATGGCACAAGGTGCTATAGCTGCTTTACAAGCACAAGGGTTTAATAATGGAGAAGGCTCAAAAACTATCCCTGTTGTTGGTGTAGATGCAACAGCAGCAGCACAAGATTTAATAGATAAAGGTTATATGGCAGGCTCTGTTTTACAAGATGCTGAAGGTATGGCAAAAGCTTTATATAGCACAGGTATGAATTTAGCACAAGGTAAAAATGCTATTGAAGAAACAGAATATACATTTGATGAAACAGGTGTTGCTGTTCGTATACCTTACCAAGAGTATACTAAATAAATCTAAAAATTATATTTATTAAAATGTAGATATTTATAAAAATAATCTTACCTAAAGATTTATAGTGTAAATAAAATTTAGGTAAGATTATTATATATTCTAAATATTTTATAAATATTATTTTAAGTTAGTTTAAGGTATGTTATAAATATAGTTAGAGAGGCTGAATATATGGAAAAATATTTACTTGAAATAAAAGATATATGTAAAAGCTTTCCTGGTGTTAAGGCACTTGATAAAGCTAACTTAAACATAAGAAAAGGAACTGTACATTCTCTTATGGGAGAAAATGGAGCAGGTAAATCTACCCTTATGAAATGTTTATTTGGTGTGTATACAAAAGATGAGGGTGAGATATACATAGAAGGAGAAAAAATACAGTTTCAAAATCCTAAGCAAGCTATGGAAAATGGTGTTGCTATGGTTCATCAAGAACTAAACCAAGTTTTACAAATGAACGTTATGGAAAATATATGGCTTGGTAGATACCCTACAAAAATGGGTATAGTAGATAAAAAAGAGATGTATAATAAAACTAAACAAATTTTAGAAGAGCTAGAGATAAATGTTGACCCAAAAGATAAGATGGCAGATTTATCTGTATCTCAAAGACAAATGGTTGAGATAGTAAAGGCTGTTTCATATAACGCAAAAATACTAGTTTTAGATGAACCTACATCTTCTTTAACAAACCAAGAGGTAGAACAGCTATTTAAAATAATTAACAAGCTTAGAGAGAATGGTTGTGGAATTATATACATATCTCATAAGATGGAGGAGATACTCCAAATATCAGATGATGTTACTATAATGCGTGATGGTAAATGGATATCTACACATCTTGCAAAAGATTTAACAATGGAAGAAATAATAAAACTAATGGTAGGTAGAAACCTTGAAAATAGGTTCCCACCAAAAGATAATGAAATAAAAGAGGTTATGCTAGAGATTAAAAACTTAACAGGGGCGACAGAGGACTCTATAAAAGATGTAAGTTTTGAACTTAGAGAGGGAGAGATACTGGGTATAGCAGGTCTTGTAGGAGCTAGAAGAACAGAACTTTTAGAAACTATATTTGGTATGAGAAAATATTCAAAAGGTGAGATATATTTAAAAGGTAAAAAAATAGATAATAAAAACCCTAGAGTTGCTATAAAAAATGGTTTTGCTCTATTAACAGAAGAAAGAAGAGCAACAGGAATTTTTGGACAGTTAGATATTAAATTTAATGCTTGCATATCTAATATAAATGGCTATATGAAATATGGGTTATTAGATAATAAAAAGATGAAAGAGGACACTAGCTGGACTATTGAAAGTATGAGGGTAAAAACACCTAGCCAAAAAACAGCTATAAAAACTTTATCAGGTGGTAACCAACAAAAAGTTATTATAGGTAGGTGGTTACTTACAAACCCTGATATACTTTTATTAGATGAGCCTACAAGAGGGATAGATGTTGGTGCTAAATATGAAATATACCAATTAATAGTAGATTTAGCTAAAAAAGGAAAAAGCATAATAGTTGTTTCATCTGAGATGGTTGAGTTACTTGGGATATGCGATAGAATAATGGTTATGTCAAATGGATATTTGGCAGGAGAAGGCGATGCTAAAGATATGACTCAAGAAGATATAATGACACTAGCAACTAAGTATGTTTAAGGAGGGTTAATATAGTGGAAAGAGCTAAAAAAAATATAGATTTTAAAAACTTACTTTTAAATAACGCTTTATATATAGTATTATTTTTAATGATAATTATCTTTATTATAAAAGAACCTAGATTTTTATCTTTTAAAAATTTTACTAATATATTAAGCCAAGCTTCTACAAGAGGTATATTGGCTTTAGGTATTGCTGGGCTTATTGTTTTACAAGGGACAGACCTTTCGGCAGGTCGTATATTAGGTCTTACAGCCGTTTTATCAGCATCTTTATTACAATCTGTTACATATGCGTCTAGAATGTATCCAGATTTACCCCAATTAAGCCCTATTATACCATTAGTTATAGCTATTTTTGTTGGAGCAATATTTGGAGCTATAAATGGGTTTGGTGTTGCAAAGTTAAAAGTGCACGCTTTTATTATAACTTTAGGTACACAGCTTATAGCATATGGGATAACTTGTTTATATATAGATAGACCACCTTTAGGGGCTCAACCAGTAGCTAACTTAGATGAAAGATATACAAAGCTTGTTAACGGGTCTTTTGATATAGGGGGTATACATATACCATATCTTGTTATATACCTTATTATAACATCTTTAATTATGTGGGTTATTTGGAACAAAACAAAACTTGGTAAAAATATGTTTGCCATAGGAGGAAACCCAGAGGCAGCAGCAGTATCTGGTGTTAATGTTGTAAAAAATATAATGATTGTATTTATAATAGCAGGGGCTTTATATGGAGTTGCTGGATTTTTAGAGGCAGCAAGAGCAGGCTCAACATCAACTAATACAGGTATTAACTATGAGCTTGATGCTATATCTGCTTGTGTTGTTGGGGGTGTATCATTTACAGGGGGTATAGGTACTATACCAGGTGTTTTATTAGGTACAGTTCTTTTACAAGTTATAAATTATGGTTTAAACTTTATTGGAGTTAATGCTTATTGGCAATATATTATAAGAGGGTTAATTATAATTATAGCTGTATCTTTAGACGTTAGAAAATATTTATCTAAAAAATAATAAATGAGGTGTATTTTTTGGATACAGAAAATAAAAATGAACAAAAAAATGGAGCTAAAAAACATTTTAAAGAAACTATATACGACAAAATAGACATACCTTTAAAAAAATTAGATAAATTTTTAATAGGTGCTATAGTTTTTTTAATAATATTAACTATTTTTAGTATTTTATAAAATATAGAAAGACATCTTTTGGTGTCTTTCTATATTTTTGTATATTTATAATATATTAAAAACAGATATGTTAACTAATATAACATTAAAATACTTTTTTCATTTTATTTTAAGTATTAAGCTATTATTTTCATACAAAATATTATATTTTTTTATTTTTTTTAAATAAAATAGATAATATTTATTAAAAAAATTGCATATATAATGATTTTATGATAAAATTATTAAGAAAAATTATAAAAAAATATATGCAAAGGAGAGATTATAATGGAAATGCATACAGTAGGCATTTTATCATTACTTCCACCTATTATAGCGATAATACTTGCGCTTAAAACAAAGGAAGTTATATCTTCACTTATTATTGGTATTTTATCAGGTACATTAATATATTCTATATATGATACAGATGGTATTATACAAATTGGAGCTAGGACTGTTGATGTTACTATGAGCCTTATGGGGCAAAAATTATCTGAAAATAGCTCTATAATAATATTTTTAGGGCTATTAGGTGCAATAGTAGTTGTTGTTACAAAAGCAGGTGGTTCTAGGGCCTATGGAGAATGGGCAGTAAAAAAAATAAAGACTAGAAAAGGTGCTAAAATATCAACTTTTATTTTAGGGGTTATTATATTTATTGATGATTATTTTAATTGTTTAACAGTTGGTACAGTTATGAGACCAGTTACAGATAAATATAAAATATCTCGTGAGAAATTAGCTTATATTATAGATGCAACAGCAGCACCTATATGTATAATTGCACCTGTTTCATCTTGGGCAGCATCTGTTATATCTCAAATGAGTGATGCAGGTTTAAACGGAATACAAGACTTTGTTAAAACTATACCATTTAATTTATATGCACTTTTAACTATAATAATGGTATTTGTTGTTTCGTTAACAAAAATTGAATTTGGGAAAATGGCAAAATGTGAACGTTTGGCTCTTTCAGGAGAAGTAAATGAAGACTTTCAAGAAACAGAAGAAGATGAGCTTAGTAAAGTAACTATATCTGATAAGGGTACAGTTTATGACTTAGTCATACCTATATTAGTATTAATAGTATCTTCTGTGGCATCAATGTTGTACATTGGTGGATATTTTAATGGTGGAATGACTTTAGCAGAGGCATTTGGTAATACTAATGCAGGTCCAGCATTGGCTATTAGTGGATTTTTTACATTATTAGTTACATTTTTATTATTTGTACCAAGAAAAGTTTTATCATTTAAAGAGTTTATGTCTGGTATATCAGCAGGGGTTAAATCTATGGTATCTGCTTATATAATTCTTACTTTAGCTTGGACAATAAGTGGTGTTTGTAGAGATTTATTAAATACTGGTGGATATGTAGGTGGACTTGTTGAAGGGTCTAGCTTAGCGGGAATGTTAATACCTGTTGTGGCATTTTGTGTTGCAGGTCTTTTAGCATTTTCAATGGGTACATCTTGGGGTACTTTTGGTATACTTATACCTATTATAACTGTTGTATGCCAAAATACTGCACCAGAGCTTACAATTATATCTTTATCAGCTGTTTTAGCAGGGTCTGTATTTGGAGACCATTGTAGCCCAATATCAGATACAACTATTTTATCATCTACAGGAGCAAGATGTAATCATATAAACCACGTTTCTACACAAATACCATATACATTAGTTGTAGCAACAAGCTGTCTTGTAGGGTATATTGTTGCTGGTATAACAACTAGTTTATTATTTACTTGGATATCTGCTTTATCTACTTTATGTATAATATTATTCATACTATACAAAAAAACTCCAAATAATTAAACATAATTATAGGTTAAATCCTACTTAATAAAGATAATAATAAATATTATTTAATATTTATTATTATCTTTATTTTTTTGTATGTAGAATACCACCTGTTTTACAGGTGGTTCTAAAAAGGCTGTGCCTATGAGTAGAAAAAATAACCTCCTGTTGTAAAATATATATGGGTTTGCTAGCCATATAAAAACAAAGATAGATTTTGTATAAAAATTTTTTATATATTTAAAATTAAAAATTTTATTAGTAATATTTTTTATAGAAAAGCATATAAATTATTTAAAAGACAAAGGAGGAATAAAAATGTTTATAAAGGACAAGCTTATAAATTATTTTGGTAAAAACATAAAATTTTTATTAAATAATATAGACTATCAATATTTTGAAAAGTCAGAGGAAGTTAGAATAAGACTAGATAGGTGTATAGTTTTTAAAACATTTGATAAAGAGTATTTTTTATTAAAAGATATGACTATAACAGAAAATTTTTTAGAAAATAAAGTTTATAAACCTACAATAGAGGATATATCACAAACAATAGAAACTATGAGTGGTTATTCTATATATGCTTTAGAACAAGAGCTAAAAAATGGGTTTATTACATTAAATGGTGGATTTAGGGTAGGTATAACAGGTAAAGTTATTACTGAGAACAATAAAGTAAAAACTATAAGAAATATATCTTCAATAAATATAAGGATAGCTAGAGAAATAAAAGGGTGCTCTAGCCATATTTTAAAATATATATCAAATCCAACGATAAAATCTACTATTATAATATCTCCTCCTAATTGTGGGAAAACAACTCTTTTAAGGGATATTATAAGAAATATTAGCAATTGTAAAGAAAATGTTGGACTAGTAGATGAGCGTTCCGAAATAGCTAGCTTATATATGGGAAAAACACAATTAGATGTTGGGATAAGAACAGATGTTTTAGATAGATGTAAAAAATCTGATGGAATGCTTATGCTTTTAAGAAGTATGTCCCCTAGTGTAATAGCCGTTGATGAAATAGGAAGCGATGAAGATATTGAAGCTATAGAAAAAATTGCCAATAGTGGTGTAAAAATAATATGCACAATACATTCTTATAGTATAGATGATATAAAGCAAAAGTATAATATGCAAAATATATTAAATAATAAAATATTTGAAAGGTATATTGTTTTAAATAGAAAAAATGAAATATGTAATGTAGAAAAAATTTATAATGAAAATATGGAAGTTGTATATGGTGAGGATAATTAAATGTATTTAAAAATAATTTTGTCTATTGTTATTTTAATAGGTTTTTCTATTATTGGTATATACTATTCATATAAGCCAATATATAGAAAAAATGACTTGCTAGAAATGAAAAGAGCTCTACTATCTTTAGCATCAGAGATAACCTTTTTTTCTAACATTGATGAGGCAATATTAAATATTGAAAAAAATTTGCAAAAGCCTGTAAAAAATATTTTTAAAAGATTTAGAAAAAATTTAGAGGAAAAAAGGGGTGAAGAGCTAGCTACTCTTTGGAGTGATGCCTTAAAAAATGGTTGTTATGAAACTTATTTTACTAGAGAAGATATAGAAAATATTAATATATTAGGAAAAATAATAGGTTCTTTAGATATAAGTTTTAATGTGGAAGGGTTAAACATTATAATAGATTATATAAATTCTACAGTAGAAATTTTAGAAAATGAAAAAAATAAAACATTTAAAATGTATCAAAGTTTAGGAGTTTTATCTGGACTTATGATAATAATATTACTAATTTAGGGGTGTAAATATGGATATTACAGTTATTTTTCAAATAGCAGCAGTGGGAATACTAGTTTCTGTTTTAAACCAAGTGCTTATAAGAGCAGGCAGGGAAGAACAAGCTATGCTTACTACACTTGCTGGATTGGTTGTAGTTTTATTTTGGGTTATACAGTACATAAGTGAACTTTTTGAAACGGTACAAACATTATTTAGCCTATAATATGGAGGTGTTAATTTGGACATTTTCAAAATATGTATAATAGCTATCATTTCGGTAATTATTATTTTAACTATAAAACCTCAAATGGCTAATATTTCTGTACTAATTTCAATAGTTAGTGGTGTAATAATATTTATGATGGTTATACCAATACTAGAGGAAGTAATAAGCTCTGTATTAGATATTGTTTCTATGTTAGATATTGGTATGGAGCATATAGGAATTATTTTAAAAATAATAGGTATATCATACATATGTGAATTTTCTTCACAAATATGTATAGATGCTGGAGAAAGTGCTATTGCATCTAAGATAGAACTAGCAGGTAAAGTGCTTATTATGTTTATATCTATACCTGTTATAACAAGGCTTTTAAGTTTAATAACAAGCCTTATGCCTTAGGGGGACAAGAGATGAAAAAATTTCTATTAATAATAATATTAATAATTGTGTTTAGTAAAAATATTTATGCTAATGATTATATATCAGAGGGGCTTAATATATTAAATATTGAACAATACGATACTATTATAAACGAAAATATTTATAAAAATGATTTTAAATTTTCTGATATAGCTAGGGATATTTTATCTGGAAAAAGTTTTAGCTTTAACATATATAAAATTATAAATTACATATTAAAATCTGTATTTGAAGAAGTATTTATAAATTCTAAAATAATAAAAAATGTTATATTAATTGGATTTTTAGCAGCATTTTTTAAAGTATTGACTGATAGCTTTAAAAATCAAGGGGTTGCAGAAATTGGGTTTTATACAACATATATGGTTATATCTATGTTATTAGCAACAAGCTTTAATATCGTTGTAGAAATTTTATATAATACCGTAAATAGCATAGCTAATATTATAAATGGAACAATGCCAATATTAATAGGACTTTTAGCTATGTCTGGAGCATCGGCAAGCTCCACTATATTTAGTAGCTTTATACTTGCTTCTTTAGGTATAGTATCTTTTTTTATAAAGAATATTTTTATACCACTAATATCAGGTACTGTTATTTTAAATATTATAAATTATATAATGCCTAAAGAAGTGTTAAACAAGCTTATAGAATTTTTAAAATGGCTTATAAATTTTTCATTAAGAAGTTTGGCTATGGGGCTTGGGTTTATAATTTCACTTCAGAGAATAGGTGCTCCTATATTAAATGGAGTAGTAAATAAAACGGCAAAAACATTTATAAGTTTTGTACCAGTTGTAGGAGATGTTATGACAGGTGCAATAGATAGTATTATGTATTTTGTAGGAATTTTAAAAAGTGGTATAGGTATAGCAATAGTAATAATTATTATAATATGTGCTATTGTACCAATAATAAAACTTGTAGCATTAATACTTATATATAAAATAGCAGCAGTTTTAATAGAACCTATAACAGATACAAGAATAACTTCTTGCGTAGACACAATGGGAGAGTATACAAAGCTTGTATTATCTAGCTTAATTATATTTTTAATATTATTTATATTTTTTATAGTTATTATGTTAAGTGTTACAGGATAAGGGAGATAAATATGATAAATTACTTTTACAGTTACATAAAAAACATAATATTATTTTTAATATTTATGTCATTTATACAAGTTATTTTACCAACTAATAAATATCGTTCGTATATAAATTTAGTTTTTGGTATTATATTAGTTCTTATTATGGTAAAGCCTTTAAATATTATATTTAATGATGTAAAAAATATAGAAATTTCACCTGCTTTTCTTGAAGAAACCTTTAATATTAATAGTGATATAAATAGTGAAAAGTATGTAAGTGTACAAAATGATATGATTAAAAATGCTTTTGAACATAATATTAAAAGACAAATAGAGGCTATATTAAAAGATAAATATTATATAAAAGATATAAATATAAATTTATATGAAAATAAATATAAAGAGATGAATATAGATAAGATAGAGTTATATATAGTAAAAAATGATAGAGCAATTTATGTAAAGCCTTTTAGGGAAGATGAAAATATAAGTGTAAAGCAACAAAAAGAAATAAATGATATAAAAAAATCTATATCTGATTTTTATAGAATAGATATAAATAGTATAGTTATAACAATGACATAAGAAAAGGAGATAATCTTATGAAGTCAATTAGAGAAATATTTAAAGATAAAAAAAATTATTATAGTATATTAACTGCTATTTTTCTTAGTATTCTATTATTGATTTTAAGCGATAATTTTTTAAAAAGTAATAAAAAAGAAAAGACTAACATAGACTATAAAGGACAATCCATAAATTTAGATGAGGATAAGAACTCATATGAAGCACAGCTTGAAAAAAGGCTAGAAAATATTTTAAGTAAAGTGCAGGGGGTTGGAAATATAGATGTTATGATAACACTAGAAAATGGAAAAGAAATTGTAACAAAAGAAGACAAAGTAAAAGAAAACTCTACAACTAATGAAGAAGCCTTAAATGGAGATAAAAGGCAGATTATATCTGATAAAGAACAGATTTCTACTGTAAAAATAAGTGGAGATGAGCCTTTAATTTTAAAAGAACTAACACCAAAAATATCTGGAGTACTTATAGTTGCTCAAGGAGGTGGTAACATAGATGTAAAAAATATGCTTATAAAATCTGCAAGTGCATTGCTAGGAGTAGAAATACACAAAATAGAAGTATTACAAATGAAGTAATATTTTAATATTTTTTTGAATAAACTTTATAGTAGATTATAATACAAATAAATTTTAAGGAGGCAAAACAATGTTTGCGTTAAAAAGAAATCAGGTTATAATAACAGCTTTAGTTGTTATGGTAGGGGCAGCTGGATATTTAAACTATGTAGGTAACAGTAGTGTAGAACCAACAGAAGTTGCATTAACAGATGATGGAGATATAACAGGTCTTGTCCCAGATTATGATTTATATGGAGAAGAAATAGTACATAATGAAAAAGAATCCACAACTCCTGTAAATGCAACTGCATCTAATGCTGATACAGAAGATGAGGCAGGTAAAGCAGTTTTTGTAAACAATAGTAACGATACATCTTATTTTATACAAGCAAAACTAGAAAGAGAACAAGCAAGAGCAAAACAAAAAGATATATTAACAGAGATGATAAATAATTCTAATATAGAGCAAGAAAAAAAAGCTACTGCAGCAGATGAAATGCTAAAAATTCAAGAAAGAATAGAAAAAGAAACAGCGGCAGAAGCTATGATAGAGGCAAAAGGCTTTAAAGAGGTTTATGTTAGGATAGATGATAATACAGTTGATATTGTAGTAAATAAACCAGAACTTAACGAATCTGAAATAGCTCAAATAGAAGATATTATAAAAAGAAAAACAGGAGTAACTGTGGATAAAATAAGAATAAGTCCAATTAAAAAATAATGTAAAATATAAATTATATCTTAATTAAAATAATAAAAACACTTTCTTAAAATAATTAGAAGGTGTTTTTATTATTTTGATTAACTATAAGTATTATTAAAATATAGATAAAATATTACTACACCGTATTTAGAAATTATGATATAATTAATTAGTTATTTTAATTTATTTGGGTAAATTAGATATAAGTTAATTTTATAAATACTTATTGTATTTT
>NZ_CAUWHO010000016.1:0-41595 GCF_963558545.1 uncultured Tyzzerella sp.
CAATTAAGATATGACTTATATTTTTAGAGTAAAAATTATATACGGTTATTTGTATTAATTTTTAAGAATAAAAATATATAGGAATATCTGTTTTTTAATACAAAGTATTAAAAAAATTGATTAAATACAATTAAGATATGACTTATATTTTTAGAGTAAAAATTATATACGGTTATTTGTATTAATTTTTAAGAATAAAAATATATAGGAATATCTGTTTTTTAATACAAAGTATTAAAAAAATTGATTAAATAAAATTAATTATTCCTATACAGTTAATGTATGTTTAATATAAATTATAAATAATTAGTATAAAGGGCATTTAATAGACAAAGTATAAAAATTTGTATATAATATAAATGTATTTAAAACATAGATAAAAGAGGTAATAAAATGTCTAATAAAAACAATAAAAATCAAGCTATGGCTAAAGATACTATTATATATATGTTAGCAAAAGGTATAGAGGGTATAGTGGGAGTGCTTACTATATCTGCTATGTCTTATATATACATACCAGAACAAACAGGTAGATATTCTAGTATAAATATAGCAGTAACAACAGTTGCTATGGTGCTAATACAGTGGCTTGTACAGTCAGTATTAAGGTATATTAATAAATATGAGCTAGATAATGAGCAAGATAAATTTTTTTCTACAGTTTTCTTTTCTTGGTTTAAGGTTAATATAATAGTATTTTGTATAGCAAGTTTTTTAATAACGGCTTTAAGTTTAGGGTTTTTTAAGGGTATAACTAATGTTTATCCTATAAGTCTTATTATAGTTAGTTTTATTATGTTTTTTACCTATAATACATCTCAATTGATTATAGGAATGCTTGCAGGTATTAGAAAAAGCAAGATAAATTTATTTTTATCCGTTATAAATGTAGTAGGTAAACTTTTTGCTATTGTTGTTTTAAATAAGATATTTACAACTAAGATAGAATGGATATTTATAAGCTATATAATATTTGATTTTATAACGGCTTTAATAGGTTTTATAAAACTAGATATAAAAAAGCACATAAAATGGCAATACTATGATAAAGAAATATTATATGTTTTAAAAATGTATGGTATTCCTTTAATGGGTAATATGATAGCTACATCAGTTTTAAATAAATCGGATATATATGTTATACAATATTTTTTAGGAGAAGATAAAGTAGGTATATACCAAACAAACTATTCTATAATAGCATCTGCTTTTACTCTTTTGGCAACAGGTGCTATGAGGGGAAGTTATCCTACTATTATTAGGACTTGGAGCGAAGGTGATGAAGAGCTTACAAAAACACTTATAGGTAATGCTATAAGGACGTATCTTTTAATATCTTTACCAGCAGTTGTTGGGGTGTTTTGTATTTCAGATTTTGTAGCTAAGGTATTATTTGAAGCTAAATATTTTGAAGGGCATAGCATAATGGGATTTGTTTCTCTTGGTATGATGTTTTTAGGGCTTACAGAATATGCTATAAAACCTTGGGAGCTTAATGCTAGGACAAAAGAAATATTTAAAAGAAGTATGATAAGTGGTGTATTAAATATAATATTAAATGTTGCGTTTATAAAAATATTTGGGTATAAATTTGCTGGTATAAGTACATTTATAGCATTTTTCCTATATTTTATATTGGCGAAAAATGGTACAAAAGAGCATATGTCTTTTAACCTTAACAAGCCATCTTTATATAGAATAATAATAAGTATATTTATAATGGGAGCAATTATAATTATTATAAAACAATTATTGCCAGTTAATATTATTACATTATGTGTACTTATATTTATAGGTATTTTAGTGTATACACTATGTTTATATTTTACAGGAGAAATAAAAAATGAAATAAATATTATTGTAAATAAGCTTAAAAAAAGATAATACTTAACAAAAATATGTAATGAGGGTATATTTAAAATAATAATAAATAAAAGTATCTAATTTTGTAAAATTTTTGTGAAAATAATTGTATTACCATAAATAAATATTGTTAAAGGTTATAAAAAGTGGTAAAATAGAAATAATGTAAAAACTATTAAATATTTTATATAAAATAGATAAGAAAGGAATTTACACCTATGAAAAAGATTTGTATGATTGGTATTGGATATGTTGGTTTACCTACTGCTGCTATGTTTGCATCTAAAGGGCATAAGGTAATTGGATATGATTTAAACCCAAAAGCCGTAGATGCACTTAATAAAGGTGAAATAATAATAGAAGAGCCAGGTCTTTTAGAGCTTGTTAAAGAATGTGTAGAAAGTGGCAATTTATCTGCTACAACAGTTTGCCCACCAGATTGTGATGTTTATATAATAGCAGTGCCTACACCTATTAATAAAGACAAAACAGCAGATATGAGCTATGTAGAAAGTGCTACAAGAGCCATTGTACCTAATCTTAAAAAAGGGTGTATTGTTATATTAGAATCTACTTCTCCTCCACGAACAGTAGAAGATTTAATGTTACCTATACTTAAAGAAACAGGACTTGAGCTAGGAGAAGAACTTTTAGTTGCACACTCTCCAGAGCGTATACTACCAGGTAAAGTTATAGAAGAGCTTAGAACAAATAGCCGTATTGTTGGTGGGATAAACGAAAAATCTAGCTTAGAAGTTAAAAAAGTGTACGAAAGTATTGTAGAAGGAGAAATATTTATTACTACATCTACAACGGCTGAAATGTGTAAAGTTATGGAAAATACATTTAGAGATGTAAATATAGCTTTGGCTAATGAGCTTGCAAAAATAAGTGAGGAGCTAGGGGTTAATGCTTTTGAGGTTATACGTCTTGCAAACCACCACCCACGTGTAAATATCCTAAGCCCAGGGCCTGGTGTAGGTGGGCATTGTATAGCTTTAGACCCGTGGTTTTTAGTAGAAAAATCTCAAAATGCTAAACTTATAAAACAAGCAAGAGATATAAATGATAGTATGCCACAGTTTGTATTTGATAAAATTAAAAATATATTAGGTGGTTTTAATGGACAAACAATATCTTTATTTGGTGTAACATATAAGCCAAACATAGATGATGTTAGAGAAAGTCCTGTTATGCACCTTTTAGATATGCTTAAAAAAGAAAATGTAAAAGTAAATGTATGTGACCCACACGCTAAAGACCAAGTGGAAAACAATATGGATATTTATGATGCAGTAAAAGATGCTAGCATTATAGTTTTAGGAGTAAATCACGATGAGTTTAAATATATAGATTTTAATAAAGTATCTACATTATTAAAAGATAAAAATATATTAGATACAAGAAATTTCTTTAATAAAGAAGAAATTATTAAAAATAACATAAATTATTATTTATTAGGTGAAAAATAATGGAAAAAGTTCTTATTATTGCAAACCAATTTCCACCTATGGGCGGTTCTGGTGTTCAAAGAAGTGTAAAATTTGTAAAACATCTTAGAAGTTTTGGGTACGAACCTATTGTTTTTACAAGAGAAACAACAGGAGCAAATTTAATAGACGAAACTCTTTTAAATGATGTACCAAAAGGTGTAAATATTATTAGAACAAGGGCTTATGAACCATCGGAAGTAAAAGGCATTTTAAAAATACCTTTTAAGGTACTAGCTAAAATAATGATTCCAGATAGTGCTAGAATATGGTTTGAAAAAAGTAAAAATAAGGCTCTAAAAACTATACAAGATAACAATATAAAAATTATATATACAACAAGTGCGCCTTATAGCGACCATCTTTTAGGGTTGTATATAAAAAGAAAAATACCAAGCATAAAATGGATAGTAGATTTTAGAGATGAATGGACTAACAACCCTTATACATTAGATAACCCACATAATGCTATAAGAACAAAAATAGAAAAAAATATGGAAAAAGATGTTCTTTTAGAGGCAGACTACCTTATAACTAATACGCCTGTTATGAGAGATAACTTTATAAAAAATAACAGTATACCAGAGGATAATTTTTATGTTATACCAAATGGATATGACGAAGAAGATTTTTATAATATGGATTTTACAAAGCCTAACAATGATAAATTTACAATGGTTTATACAGGGGCTTTATACGGTAGAAGAAAGCCAGATAACTTTTTTAGTGCAATAAAAAGCCTAAAAGAAAAAGGCATAGTAAAAGAAAATACTATAAAAGTTAAACTTATTGGCAATTACCATAAAGATAGGCTACAAGCCCAAATAGATAGCTTTGGGCTAACAAATGAAATAGAGATAGTTGGGTATGTACCTCATAATGTTTGTATAAAACATCAGCTTAGTGCAGATGCCTTAATTTTAATAGAAGGTAGTGGTATTGGTGCTAATGCTTTTTATACAGGTAAAATATTTGAATATATGAACACTAAAAGGCCAGTACTTGCAATACTTCCAGATGGGGTTGCTAAAGATTTAGTTTTAGAAAGTAAAATAGGCATTGTAGCTAATACAGACAATGTGCTAGAGATAGAAAATATTATAAAAAATTATTATGAAAAATGGCAACAAAACAATTTAAATTTTGAGCCGGATTTTAACATAATAGAAAAATTTGAAAGAAAAAGACTTACTAAAGATTTGGCTAATATTTTTGATAAGGCTTTAGAGTTTCCAAAAAATTAATTTGTTTAAAATTGTATAATATATTATAATAATATAAAATATTGATATTTAATGTATTATATATTAATATTAAAATAATACCTTGGGGTGTGATAATAAAATGAAAGTGCTTCATTTAATAAGCGGGGGAGATGGCGGAGGAGCAAAAACTCACGTTATAACTCTTCTTAAAAGGCTTATGAAAGAAGGCATAGATGTAGAGCTTTTATGTATAATGGAAGGTGCTTTTACAGAAGAAGCTAAAAATGAAGGTATCCCTATAAAAATTATACATCAAAAGAGAAGATATAGCTTAAGGCCTATTTTAGATATAAAAAAATATATAGCTAATGGTGGCTATGATATAGTACATTGCCACGGAGCACGTGCAAACTATATAGCATTTTTTATAAAAAATAGCCTTAACATACCTTTTATAACAACTATTCATAGTGATTATAAGCTAGATTTTAAAGATAGCATATATAAGCAGGCTATATTTATGCCTATCAATGCTATTGCTCTTAGAAAGTTTGATTATATATTAGCAGTTACAAAATCTTTTAAAAATATGCTTATAGAAAGAGGATTTGATGAAAAAAAATTAAAAGTTATATATAATGGTATAAATATGCAAAAAGAAATAAGACCTTTAGATAAAAAGGAATTTTTAAAAAGCTATAACATACCTTATGATGAAAGTTATTTATATGTAGGGATAGCAGCAAGGCTACAACAAGTAAAGGGGTTAAAACATTTTTTAGAAGCTAGTAAAATTTTACTAAAAGAAGATAAAAATATTATGTTTTTAATAGCTGGTAGTGGTGCATTAGAAGATAATATAAAAAGCTTTATAAAAGAAAATAATTTGCAAGACAATGTAAAAATGCTTGGTTTTGTAAAAGATATAAACAGTTTTTATAATGCTTTGGATATAAATGTTTTGACAAGCTATTCTGAAAGCTTTCCGTATGCTCTTTTAGAAGGGGCAAGGCTTAAAAAAGCTACAATAGCAACTTGTGTTGGTGGTATACCAGAAATGATAAAACATAATGAAACAGGGTTTTTAATAAAACCAAGTAGTAGTAAAGATATAGCAGAAAAAATTAGTATACTTTTAAAAGATAAAAAGCTTATGTCTAGCTTTGGTGAAAGCTTTTATAAATATGCCTATGACCATTTTTCTGATGAAAAAATGGCAAAAACACATATAGATATTTATAAAAACATTTTAAAGGAGGAAAATTGTGAGTAAAATAGTAGATGAAAAAGGAAAATTATTTGGAATTGTAAATGTTGTAGATTTATTAGTGGCAATAGTAATAATAGGTGTTATAGCTATTGTTGGGATAAGGCTTACTAGTAGTAGCAGAAATGCAGAGGGGCAAAGTCCTTTAGATGGTAAAAAAGAAATATATGTTACTTTATATGGAAACTCTATCGTGCCAGAGGCAATAGATACCTTAAAACCAGGAGATAAACTTGTAGCTAACAATGTATTTACAGATGCAGAAATAGTGTCTATTGATATGGAGCCAGCAGCCTATATTACTACTAATTATGAAGGAGAGGCTATCCTTGCACAACACCCAATATGGAAAGATATTACGGTAGTTATAAAAGATACAGTAAATGCGTCTAGCCCTATATTAAAGGCAGGTAATCAAGAGGTTAGAGTAAACTATAACTTTATATTAAAAACACAACAGTTTGAGGCTAACTGTAAAGTTCGCAATATAGAGATTAGAGATATGGCAGATGCTACAACAGTAGAATAGCATAGCTTTATAAGAACAGGAGGTATAATATGCCTTTATTTATAAAAGATAGTATTATTTATAGGCTATTTGATAAAATAATAATAAAATCATACAGTAATAGCTTATTTAAAAAATTTGTATATAAAATATTAAATTGTTTTAAACAGAGTTTTTTATATAAAAAAGTGAAAAATTATTTAAATAAAAAGCCGTATTTTTTAAATAGTTTAATATATAAATTTATTAGAAAAATAGTAAAAATAATAGATAAAATAATGGATTTTTTATACAACATAATAAAAAAATGTCTATTAGGGAGTAAAGCATTTTTAAATTTAAGAGATATAAAAAATGATATAAAAGGTAAAACATTAACAGTATTATGGATATTAATAGGTAGCTTTAACATATCTTACACCATTGTGTCAATATTTATTAATAGATTTAATATTTATGTATCTCTTGGACTTTTGGCTTTAGCCTTTGTATTATTTTTATTTAGTGAAAGCACAAATTGTTTTAAACAAAGTTTTATTTATAAAATATTCAAGAGTTGGTGAAGATGTGAAAAAGCAAACGCTAATTAGTTTAATAATATTATTTTTATTAGCTGGTATATTTGGTGCATTTTTTGGTATTGAAAATGTAATTATATTTTCATTAGTACTAGCTATTATAGGGCTTGTATTTGCCAATTATCAAATTATAGCATATGCACTTTGTCTATATCCTTTTATAGATTTTGTGCTAAGAAGTTTTGCACCAGGTATAGCAAGCATATGGGACGAACTTTTATTTATAGCTATGTTTTTAGTATGGGGCTATAAATATATTAGATATAGAAATGAAGAAGGATTTAAACAAACACCATTAGATTTGCCTGTTATATTGTTTTTAATAGCAATGCTTGTTGTATTTATTATAAATTCTCCAGATTATAGAATATCTTTAGAGGGATTTAGGGCGGTTATACAATACATACTTTGGTATTTTGTTATAATACAGCTTTTAAAAGATACTAAAGGAGCTAAAATGCTGTGCCTTATATTTGTTATAGTTGTTTCCTTAATGGCTATACACGGTGTATACCAATATATAATAGGGGTTGAAATGCCAGCAGGTTGGGTAGATAGCAAAGAGGCAGGTGTTAGAACAAGGGTATTTTCTATCCTTACTAGCCCTAATATACTAGGCTCGCTTATTACATTGGCTTTACCTTTAACATTGTCATTTGCAGGGTTATATAAAAATATTAAAACAAAAGCATTATTTTATATACTTTCATTGATAATGGTAGGGTGCTTAGTATTTACTTTTTCAAGAGGTGCTTGGATAGGCTTTGGTGTATCTATATTAGTTTATGCATTT
This sequence comes from uncultured Tyzzerella sp., assembly GCF_963558545.1. Taxonomy (NCBI): domain Bacteria; kingdom Bacillati; phylum Bacillota; class Clostridia; order Lachnospirales; family Lachnospiraceae; genus Tyzzerella; species uncultured Tyzzerella sp. The sequence continues at coordinate 7,705 of NZ_CAUWHO010000016.1, forward strand.
TTAAAAGATAAAAGACTTTTAATACCTGTTTTAGTAGTAGGGGTATTATCAGCATTGTTAGTACCTGGTATTGCTAATAGGATATCTTATATGTTAAGCCCAGAATATATAGAAAGTAGCTTAAGAGGTGGAAGACTTGTAAGATGGATAACAGGGTTACAAATTTTACAAGGAACTCCTCTTTTTGGGGTAGGACTTGGACATTTTGGTGGTGCTGTTGCTATAAATAATGAGTTATCTTATTTAGTGGGAACAGAAATGGTAGAAACATTTTATATGGATAATTACTACCTAAAAACAGCTGTGGAAACAGGATTTTTTGGATTATTTGCATTTTTAATACTTATGTATCAAATATTAGTAAATGGTTTAAGAACTATTAGAATAACAACAGATAAAGTATCTAAGGAGCTAGAGATAGGTATTTTAGCAGGTCTTTTTGGTGTTATTGTGCATAATTTTGTAGAAAATGTTTTTGAAGTACCTATGATGACATCTTGTTTTTGGCTTTTGGTAGCAGTACTAATGCATTTTTGGTATATAAATTATAAAGATAACAATATAGTTTTAACAAATAAAAATTAAGGAAGGATAACCAATGATTAACTTATTAATAGCTGGGTATCATGGATATGGAAATTGCGGAGATGAGGCAACTTTAATGGCTATGACAACAAACATTAAAGAAATGGCACCAGATGTTAATATAACTGCTATTTCTCATATTCCTGAATTAACAAAAAATGAATACAATATTAATTCTATACAGAGATTTAATGCTATTGAAGTGATAAGAGCTATTGTAAAAAGTGATATCATACTATCTGGCGGAGGCACTTTAATACAAAATGGCACTAGCACACGTTCACTTTTATATTATTTAAGTATTATAAAAACAGCAAAGCTTTTTAAGAAAAAAGTAATGCTTTATTCTAACGGGATAGGACCTGTTAATGGAAATTTAAATAGAAAATTAGTAAAAATGGTAGTTGACAATGTAGATTTAATTACTCTTAGAGAAGAGTTTTCTAAAAAAGATTTATTAGATATGGGTGTTAAAAAACCTAAAATTTACGTTACAGCAGATGCTGCTTTTACCCTTAAATCTATATCAGATAAAAAGGCAAAGGATTTTTTAATAAAAGAAAAAATACCCCTTGATAAAGATATTATAGGAGTATCTGTCAGGAACTGGAGCAAGGCTAAATATGGAGATAAATATATAAAAGAAATAGCCAGTGCTTGCGATAATATGGTAAAACAAGGTAAAACCATTCTTTTTATACCTATGGAGCAACCAAAAGACATAGAAGTATCTAAAAGAGTAATGTATGAAATGAAACAAGATAGCTATATATTACAAGAAATATATAAACCAGATGAAATACTTGGCATAATAGGACAGATGAAACTTATACTTGGTATGCGACTTCACACACTACTGTTTTCTGCATCTAAAAAAGTGCCTATGATAGGACTTGTGTACGACCCTAAGATAGAGTATTACCTCGATGTTTTAAATATGCCAAACGGTGGAGATATTAGAACAGGGGACATAGATGCAAAAAAACTTACTGCTCAAATGGAGGGTATGTTTATGGGACTTGAAAGATATGAGGATATATTATCTGAAAAAATAGATATACTTTTAGATAAGGCAAAACAAAATGAAATTCTTTTAGGTAAAGAGCTAGAACAAATAAGAACTAATAAAAAATAAATTTACTAGGAGGAGTAGTAATGAAACAAAAGGTATTAATTGGAGTACAAATATTTTTTGCAACAGTTATAATAGCAACAGGTGTAACTTTTGCAAAACAAGCTGGAGGTTCTGACGACCCATTAGTTGCAAAAAGCTATGTAGATGATAAAATAAATCAAGTTTTAGAAGTAATAAATACTACTGTAGGTTCTAATGTAGGAAATAAACCAACTAACACTAATGTGCAAATAAGTGGAAATAGCTTTAAACCAGTATTAGTAGAGGTTGGGCAAACTATATACGGTAAAGAAGGTACAGAGCTTATATTAAGAAGCGGAAAAGGAAATGCTGTTGTACCTGGTAAAGAAGGTATTGCAAATATAACAAATGGTATAGAGCTTAGAAATAAAAACACAGTAAATAAGAATCATTTTCTTATAATACCTAGAGATGACGGAAGAGGTGTAAAAGTTACTGAAAAGGCGTGGTTTTTAGTAAAAGGTGATTACGAGATAAAATAAAAGGAGTTTTTATATGTCTTTTACAGTTTGCAATATATTAGGCGTTCCTATAAACAATGTAAATTTAAATGAAGCTATAGGGTTGGTACTTTTATATCTTGAAAAAAATGAAAAAAAGATAATTTTTACGCCTAATCCAGAATTTATTATAAATGCTATTAACGATAGAGAATTTATGGAAATTTTAAATAAAAGCGACTTAAATATAGCAGACGGAATAGGAGTAGTAATAGGTGCTAGAATGCTAGGATATAATATAAGAGAGCGTGTTCCAGGATTTGACCTAGTACAAGGTGTTTTTTCAAAAATAAAAAATACAGATAAAACAGTATATTTTTTAGGTGCTAGCGAAGAAACAATTACTACAGCTAAAGAAATGATGGAAAAAAAATATAAAGGAATTAAAATAGTTGGCACTCATAACGGATATTTTAAAGATGAAGAGGGTAATATAATAATAGAAAAAATAAATGAGCTTAATCCAGACTTATTGTTGGTTGGACTTGGCTCTCCTAGACAAGAAAAATGGATATACAATAATAAAGATAAGCTTAATGTTAAAGTTATGATAGGTGTTGGTGGTAGCTTTGATGTTATGAGTGGCAATGTAAAAAGAGCTCCTAAAATTTTTATAAAGTTAAATTTAGAATGGTTTTATAGGCTTATAACACAACCTACAAGGTTTAAAAGAATGCTAAAGCTACCTTTATTTATTATAGAAGTTTTAAAATATAAAATAAAAGGTGGTAAAAATGAAGGAAATATTAAAGAATAAAACATTTATAAAATATTTAAATATTATTATTGGGTGCTTTTTATTAGGTGTATCAATTAATATATTTTTAAAGCCTAATACATTTGTTCTAGGTGGAGTTACAGGGCTTGGTATTATACTAGATAGCTTAGCTCAAACATATTTTGGAGTACCTTTTCCTATTTGGCTTAGTAATATTTTAATAAACTTGCCATTATTTTTAATAGCATATAAAATATTTGGCTTAAAATTTTTAGGAAACACTCTTTTTGCTACATTCTTTTTATCTTTTACATTAGCAGTTACAGATTTTTTACCAGAGTTTACAGAAGATATATTTTTGGCTGCACTTTTTGGTGCAGTTATAGACGGGATAGGGTTAGGGCTTATTATAAGAAATAGATGTAGCACAGGAGGTACAGACCTTTTAGCTATTATAATAAATAAATTTTTAAGACATATACAAATATCAAAAATACTTCTTTGTATAGATGCTACTATAATATTTACTGGTATAATTGTTTTTGGCGTTAGACCTACATTATATGCCGTTATGAGTGTATTTATAGTAAGTAAAGTGATAGGTATAGTAGTAGATGGGTTTGATTTTGCTAAAGCTGTATTTATTATTAGTGATAAATCTGACGAGATAGGGCATAGTATATTAAATATTATTGATAGAGGTGCAACATCATTAGATGCTCACGGTATGTATACAAAAAATAAAAAGAATGTTATATTTTGTGTTGTAAAGCAAAAGCAAATACCAGAGCTTAAAGAAGTTGTGGCAGATATTGATGAGGGTGCTTTTGTTGTTATTGCTAATGTTAGCGAAGTAATAGGAACAGGGTTTAAAGGTATGATAGATTAAATACCCCAAAAAATAAAGCTATTTGTAAATAGCTTATTTTTTTTGGTTATTTAATATTGTATTTATTGTAGTGTCCATTTTTTTACGCATTTCTTCTTCCTCTAGGAATATAGTTGTTAATACATCTATAATATATATTGTTGAAAACTGAGAGTTAATAAAGGAATTTTTAGTAAGCAATTTAGAATTAGGTGTAATAATAAAAAAATCAGAATTTAAAGCTAATGTGCTTGTAGGAAAACTAGTAATAGATGCTACAAAGCATTTATTGTTTTTAGCCAAATTTATAGCATTTATAACATCTAAAGTTTCCCCAGAGCAAGAAAGTGCTATAACTAAATCATTTTGATTTAATATGGAGCTATTTATAATCATAAGATGAGAATCTGTAATAGCTTGACAATGAAATCCCATTCTTATAAGCCTAAGCATAAACTCTGTACCTGTTAGGCCAGAGCTACCAAGCCCATAAATGTATATTCTTTTAGCATTTTTAATTTTATTATATAAAATTTTTAAATCATCTATATTAACTATATTTTTAGTTGTATTTATAATATCTTTATAAAATGAATGGACTTTATATAGAGGGTCATTTTTTGTAGTAATTGAAGATGAAGACAAATTTATAGAGCTAATCATAATTTTTAAATTAGCAAAACTTTGGCAATTTATTTTTTGACAAAATCTAGTCACAGTAGCAGTAGATACATTACAGTTTTTAGCAAAAATTGTAATATTCATATTTTCTATATATTGGGAATTTTCTAAAATATAGGCTGCTATTTTTTGTTCTTTTAAGGAAAATTCAAGATACTTTAATTGAATTACTTCTAAAATGTTCATTTATATCACCTTATTTTAATTTATTTATCATTTTAATATTATAGCATAATATACAAATAATTTAAACAATGTATATTAATATGCAAAACAAACATAAAATTTAAATATTTTTAGCAATAAAGTGTATAATATCTATAAAAATATAAAATATAAAATAATAAAATATTTATGGCTATACAACTATAATAAAAAATACTACAAAAAATTTGCTAAAATTACCATTGATTAAAATAATTTTTATGAATACAATATAAATGTAAATTATTTTAATACGGCGTTAATTTTATATATTAAAGGAGAAATGAAAATGAAAAAACAAGATTTAAAAGGAATATTTAGTGCATTATTAACATCTTTTGACGAAAATGGAAATATAAACGAAGCTGGAGTAAGACAAATTGTAAGACACAATATTGACAAAATGAAAGTAGATGGGTTATATGTTGGGGGTTCAACTGGAGAAAACTTTTTAATATCAACAGAAGAAAAGAAAAAAATATTTAAAATAGCTAAAGATGAAGCTAAAAATGATATTAAGCTTATAGCACAAGTAGGGTCATTAAACATACACGAATCCATAGAGCTTGCAAAATATGTAACAGAGCTTGGATATGATGCTATATCTGCTGTTACTCCATTTTATTACAAATTTAGCTTTGAAGAAATAAAAGATTATTATAATACTATTATAAATAGTGTAGATAATTACCTTATAATATATTCTATACCATTTTTAACAGGTGTTAATATTAGTGTAGAACAGTTTGGAGAACTATTTGAAAATGAAAAAATAATAGGTGTAAAATTTACAGCAGCCGACTTTTATTTATTAGAAAGACTTAGAAAAGCATATCCAGAGCATCTTATATATGCAGGATTTGATGAAATGATGTTACCAGCTACTGTATTAAACGTAGATGGTGCTATTGGGTCTACATTTAATGTAAACGGTGTAAGAGCTAGACAGATTTTTGAATTAGCACAACAAGGTAAAATAGAAGAAGCATTTAAAATACAAAATGTAACAAATGATTTAATAACAGCTATTTTAGGTAATGGGTTATATCAAACAATTAAGTATTTATTACAATTACAAGGTGTAGATGCTGGATATTGTAAAAAGCCTATGTCTGTTATAACAGACGCTCAAAAAGAAAAGGCAAAAGATATGTATGAAAAATATTTAAAAAATATCTAGTTTGCATTATAACAACCTATAAATACAGGGAGTACTTAGTATAAAATTATTCCCTGTAAATAGGTGTATAATATAGTTGAAGGGAGAGATATAAATGAAAGCTAACGATTTAGGTTTTACAACAATAGATTTAATTATACTAGTAGTATATTTATTAGCAGTTTTAGTTGTAGGTATACTTTTTTCTAAAAAAGATATGAAAGGTAAAGAGTTTTTTAAAGGTGATGGAACTATACCTTGGTGGGTAACAAGTGTTTCTATATTTGCAACCCTTTTAAGCCCCATATCTTTCTTGTCTTTAGCAGGTAACTCTTATGCAGGAACTTGGTTTTTATGGTTTGCACAATTAGGGGTTATTATAGCAGTCCCACTTACAATTAAATTTTTCTTGCCTATATACAGTAGGTTGGATATAGACACTGCTTATCATTATTTAGATATGAGGTTTGGTAGTAAGGGGCTTAGGATATTAGGTGCTTTAACTTTTATAATATACCAAATAGGGCGTATGTCTATAATAATGTATTTACCTTGTGTTGTATTATCAGGCCTTATGGGCATAAATGTAAATATTTTAATAATAGTTATGGGGGTAATAGCTATTATATATTCTTATACAGGTGGGTTAAAGTCTGTATTATGGACAGATTTTATCCAAGGTGCTGTTTTAATAGTAGGTGTAGTATTTGCTTTAGTTTACCTTATTGGTGGTATTGACGGTGGCATAGGAGCAATTTTTAAAGAATTTACACAAAATCATAAATTTTTAGCAGAGAATGAAGTTTTATTCGACCCTAATATATTTAAGACAAGTGTATTTATAGTCTTAGTGGGTGCTGGGTTTAACACATTTGCATCTTATGTATCAAGTCAAGATATAGTACAAAGATTTACAACAACAACAGATACTAAAAAATTAAATAAAATGATGTTTACAAATTGCTTATTATCTTTATTTGTTGCAACGGTATTTTATTTAATAGGTACAGGGTTAAGCGTATTTTATACACAAAATCCATTACCATCTATTGCTAAACAAGACCAAATATTTGCATCTTATATTTCATTGGAATTACCAGTTGGTATAACAGGTATATTATTAGCAGCTATATATGCAGCTAGCCAATCTACATTATCAACAGGCCTAAACTCTATTGCTACAAGCTGGGCATTAGACATACAACCTTATATAAGCAAAAATATAGATGAGCGTAAACAAACAAAGATTGCACAATATATATCTCTTGGAGTAGGTATTGCCACTATAGGTATATCTATACTTCTTGCTAATGGAGATATAAAATCTGCATATGAAACATTTAATGCTTTTATGGGTCTTGTTTTAGGGGTATTAGTAGGTATATTTGTTTTAGGTGCATTTACTAAAAAAGCTAATGCAAAAGGTACATTTATAGGATTTGTTGTAACGGCTATAGTAATAGCAATTATTAAATACAAAGTGCCAAGTATTTCTAGCTGGTCTTATGCAATAATATCTATTTTAGTTTCTTTAGTTGTTGGGCTTATAGCAAGCTCAATGTTTAAACCAAATAAAGAGCTTGATGAAAGAGCTACAATATACTATAAGTAGGAGGGTTAGTTATGATATATAGCAACATAAAAAATATTGGAGAATATAGTTTTTTACCTGAAAACATACAAAAATGTTTTGATTACATTAAGAAAAATAATCTAAAAGATTTAGAAAAGGGTAGCTACGAGATATGTGGTAAAGATTTATTTGTTAATATAGTAGAATATGAAACAACAACAGAAGATAAAAGAATTTGGGAAGCTCATAAAAGCTACTTAGATATACATTTTATCTTAGATGGAGAAGAGATTATAAATGTAAACTTTATAAATAATATGGAGCAAAAGGAATTTGTAGAAGAAGAAGACTTTTTAAACATTAATGGAGATAAAAAAAGTAGTATTGTTTTACAAGAAGAAGATTTTTTAATACTTTATCCTAACGATGCACATATGCCATCTGTAAATGTTTCTAGTAGTAAAAAAGTAAAAAAAGCTATATTTAAGGTGAAAATATGATTAAACAATATATATCTATAGATATAGGTGGCACTATGATAAAATATGGTATCATAGATGATAATGGAAATATTTTAGAAGCTAATGAGATAGAAACAGAAGCATTTAAAGGTGGAGAGTACATTTTTAATAAAATTAAAAATATATGCCAAAATTATATTTTAGAAAAAAACATATTAGGTATATGTATATCAACAGCAGGAATGGTAAATGCCAATACAGGAGAAATTATATATGCCAATAAATCTATCCCTAATTATATAGGTATAAATTATAAAAAATCTTTTGAGAAAATTTTTAATATACCTTGTGAAGTGGAAAATGATGTAAACTGTGCTGGTCTTTGTGAAGCTTATGCTGGAGTTTCTCAAAATACTCATTCTAGCCTATGCCTTACAGTAGGTACAGGCATAGGAGGGTGTATTATTATAAACAACAAAGTTATAAACGGATTTTCTAACAGTGGTTGTGAGGTAGGATATATGAATATGTTTAATAGCACATTTCAAGATGTTGCCTCCACAACAGCCTTGGTAAAAAATACGGCAGATGCTTTAAATATTGATAAAAATAATATTGATGGAAAGTTTATTTTTGAAAGAGCAAAACAAGGAGATAAAGTTTGTATAGAGCAAATAGATAAACTTTGTGATTATTTGGCTTATGGAATAGCTAATATATGTTACGTTATAAATCCAGAAATTGTAGTTTTAGGTGGGGGAATAATGTCTCAAAAAAGTTATTTATATGATAAAATATTAAATAGTTTAGGTAAATATTTAATAGAGCCAGTATTAAAAAATACAAAAATTGATTTTGCTAAACATAAAAATAATGCTGGTATGTTAGGTGCATATTATAATTTTTTAAATAGACAAAATTTAATATAATTAACCTAAAGCTAAACATTGATAATAGATAAAATAGGAGGATTTAGTATGGAAAAAGGGCTAATAGTATCTTGTCAAGCATTAGATAATGAACCTTTGCATAGCCCATTTATAATGGGAAGAATGGCATTAGCTGCCCATCAAGGAGGAGCAGTTGGTATAAGAGCTAATAGCGTTGAAGATATAAAAGAAATAAAAAATAATGTTAATTTACCTATAATAGGTATTATAAAAAAAGATTACAAAAATCTTGTTCCATATATTACACCAACAATGAAAGAAGTGGAAGAACTTGTAAAAGAAGGTGTTGATATAATAGCTGTAGATGCTACTATAAGCCAAGATGAAAAATTTTTAAGGGAAATAATATTAAAGTATAAAGACCAAAAATTTATGGCAGATATATCTACCTATGAAGAGGGTATGCGAGCAGATGAAATAGGGTTTCATTATGTAGGTACTACTTTAATAGGGTACACAGAGCAGTCTAAGGGTATAGAAAAATTTGAAGTTTTAGAAAGGCTTATAAAAGATTGTAAAAATGCAAAAGTTATAGCAGAAGGAAATTTTAATACACCAGAGCAAGCAAGAAAATCTATTGATATGGGAGCTTATGCAGTTGTTGTAGGTAGTGCTATAACAAGGCCACAATTAATAACAAAAGCATTTGTAGATGCTTTAAAATAATAAATACCACCTAAAAATAGGTGGTATTTATTATTTTAAATATAATTTTAATTGATTAATCTTTTTTTAAGTTTATAGAGTTAATAACAGAATCTATTTCAGATTGTATATACCCTAGTCCATTTTCACTTACAACATCTATTCTAATTAGTGAAAATACATCGGCATCATTAAACTCTACTAATGTAAGTACAGTTGTTATATATGAATCTTTAAATTCTATTATAGAAGTTGTTAAAGTTTTGTTGTCTATTGTTTTTACAATAGAGTCTTCTTTTAAGTCAGCAGATGGGTCGCTAGATATAGCCTCTTTAGCATAGCTATACTGTTCTTGTGGGTTTCTTTCATTTTTATTAGAACTGCTAGCTATTATGTATGCCATATTAGGTCCATCTTGTTTATAAAAGCTATAAGGAACAGCTCTTTCTAGCCTTTTCCAATCACCAGGAACAGTTATAGTTGTAAATTCTAGCTCATCAGAGAATAATTTTGCTTTATTCATTTTTTGTTTTGTATAATCTGTTGTAGATAGTAAAAACTCAAAATCATCAGAAGAATCTAAAGATTCGGCAGTACCAATAACACCTATAAAGTCTTTAGAATTTCCCTTAACCTCTATTGCACCAACAAATGCGTAAAAGTGTGAAAAATTATTATTTATTTCATAAACTTTTTTATATATTGTTTTATTTTTTTCTTTATATGTATCTTCTGACAATAAGCTAAAAGTTGCAGATTTTTCAAATATTTCTTCTTGAGATTTAAAAAATTGTTCTTGAGTAGTTTTGTCACTTTCTAATAAATCCATTGTAAATGTTGAAGTATTATCTGGGTTAGTAATTGCAATTTCACCATATAAATTTAGAGCCTCTTCGTATCCTTCTGGTATTTCATATTTTAATAAATAGTTTAAGGAAGCCACTTGATTTTCTTTAAGCTCTTTTTGTACAATAGTATCTATACTTTTACTTGGTAAAGCATTAAAAAGAGGTTTACAAAAAACTGTAATAATAAGTAAAATTTCTAAGATTATTAGTGTTATTTTCGATTTTTTCATAAAATTTCTCCTTTGATTACTCAATTAAGGTATGATTTAGTAATTATCATATCTGTTTAAATATTCTTCGTATTGATATCTATCCATTAAGACATCACGTTGCTTGCTACCATTTTCAGAAGATACAATGCCTCTGTCTTCTAGTTCTTCTATTATTCTAGCAGCTCTGTTATAACCTATCCTAAATTGTCTTTGTATCATAGATGTAGATGCTTTTCCTTTTTTTACTAAAAAAGATATTACATCTTCTGTAAGCTCATCGGAATTATCAGATGATATATTATCATTAGATTTTGCAGAATTTTCTATTTTATTAATTATATTTTCATCATAATTAGGTGAACTATTTTCTTTTATAAAGGTTACTATATGTTCCACTTCCTTGTCGGATATAAAAGCACCTTGTATCCTTAAAGGCTTGTTCATATCAACAGACCTAAAGAGCATATCACCTTTACCAAGGAGCTTTTCTGCACCAACTGTGTCTAAAACAGTACGAGAATCTGTTCCACTAGACACAGCAAAGGCTATCCTAGATGGTATATTTGCTTTAATAAGACCTGTTATAACATCAACAGAAGGTCTTTGTGTTGCTATAATAAGGTGTATACCAGCAGCCCTTGCAAGTTGGGCAAGCCTACATATAGATGCCTCTACTTCTTTTGCAGCAACCATCATAAGGTCTGCAAGCTCATCTATAATAATAATTATTTGAGGTAGCTTTGGCTCATTATTTTCTTCTTTTAAAGAATTGTAGCCTACAAGATTTCTAGTACCTGTTTGGGCAAAAAGGTTATATCTTTCCATCATTTCAGATACAGCCCAATTTAAAACACCAGCAGCCTTTTCTGGCTCTGTAACAACAGGTGTTAAAAGATGTGGTATACCGTTATAAACACTAAGCTCTACTACTTTTGGGTCTATCATCATAAGTTTAACTTCTTCTGGGTTAGCTTTGTATAGTATACTTGTTATAAGTGTGTTTATACAAACACTTTTACCAGAGCCAGTAGCACCAGCTATAAGCATATGTGGCATTTTTGCAATATCAGTAACAATAACATTACCTGTAATATCTTTTCCTAAGCCAAAAGCAACTTTTGAAGGAAACTTTTGAAATTTTTCTGCACATATTACTTCACTTAAAAATACACTTTTAACTTCTTTATTAGGTATTTCTATACCAACGGCAGATTTACCAGGTATGGGAGCTTCTATCCTAATAGAGCTAGCAGCAAGGCTAAGAGCAAGGTTATCAGCAAGGCCTAATATTTTGCTTACCTTTATACCATCTTCTATGGATAGCTCATATCTTGTAACAGAAGGTCCTTTGCTTATGTTTATTACTTGAGCATTTACATTAAAGCTTTTTAGTGTTTTAACTAGTATATAAGAGTTTTCCCTAAGCTCAATATCGTTATTTTCATCTATTACATTAGGATTTTTAGATAAGAATGATAGCTGAGGGAAAATATATTCTTTTTTTACATCTTCTTCAACATATAAATTTGTTACCATTTTTTCAACATCAGGTTTTATAATAATAGGTTCATTTATATTTTGTTCTTTTTCTTCCATTTTGTCAACATTTTTATATGATTTATTGTTAATATTATTATTTTGGTTTATTATAGTAAACCCATCGTTATCTTTTTTCATATAAGATGTGTTGTTATTTTGAGTTGGTGCTATGTTATTAGATAATACTTTATCCTTGTTATCATCATAATCTAAAGGTGTGGTAGTATGTAATAATAAATCTTCATCATCATCTAAAGTAATATCATTTGATAGAGGTATATTTTCATTATCATTTAAAGATGGATTATAAGATAAATCTAAATCTAAATGGTTATTATCTTTTATATCACTATCTAAGTTTTCAGGGATATCTTCATTTATACCATCATCAAAATTATAAAATTCGTCTAAATTGTCTAGTAAATCATCGGCTACTTCATTTTCTAAAAATTCTTCTGGAGGATTTTCAAAAATATCTTCTATAGATGTATCATTTGCAAATTTTAGGTCGATGCTAAATTTGTTATCTATAGTAGCACTTTTAGTATATTTCTTTTTACATATATTATTAACGTATTCTTCCTTAGATTTTATTTCAAATAAGTCTTTATTTTTTGTTGATATGTCATTTTCAAAATCTTTTATTATATTTGCCGTTGTAGAATATATGTTGCTATCTAAGGTGTTATTTAAGTTTTTATTAGATATATCTATATTATTGGCCTTAGTAGTATTATTTAGATTTTTATTATTATAATTTTGTGGGTTATTTATTTCATCTATTGCAAAAAGAATTTTTTTGTCCTTGTTTGATTTAGGATTTTTATTCATATCAAAAAAAACTGGTTTTTCTATGCGTTTGTATTTATCTATACCATCAAATAGGTAATTATCGTACCTTTTTATTATTCTTCTAGGTGTTTCAAACTCGGTATTACTTAGTATAATATCAGGGTTAGGCAGTTTTTTTGGTGTTCTTTTACTTATAGGTGGTGGAGGGGGTTGCTCTATTTCTTGTTCTTCTTCATAGTATGAACTACTATTTTTTCTATCTAATATAATTTCTTTTATTTTTGAAAAAATACTTTTTCTATTTAAATTATCTACATTTTTATCGTCTTTAAAGTCTTCTTTAACATCATATTCGTAGTAAAAATAATTAGATAGGTTTTTAAAACTTGTATAAACAGTTTTAAAAAATGATTTGCCAGCTAATAAAAATATACTAGCTACAAATAAAATTAAAATAACAATATAACTTCCAAGAACACCTATTATTTTTATAAATAAATCTCCTATTAAAGCACCTAAAATACCACCATCTAAAAATTTTGCTGTTCTATATTCATTAGCTAAATATGTAAAATAGCTTGAAAAATTATTTATATCTTGCCTAGTTATAATATGAAAAAAGCTTATTAAAAGAATAAATGATATTATAGCTAATACTAGCTTAAAAATATTTATTTTATTAGTTTGTACAAAAAATATATATACACTAGATACAATCATTATTATAGGTAAAAAATAAGCACCTATTCCAAATAACCCCTTAAAAAAGCTGCTAAGTGCCTTTCCTAAAAAACCTCCACTGCCAAAAAATATACTTATTATAAGTAAAATGCTAAAGCATATTATAAGTATAGATGTTACCTCTAAGGATAGGCTAGCACTAACAGGACTTTTAGGAGGTATTAAGTGTTTTTGCTTTTTGTGTTTTAGATTTTCCTTTTTATTTTCTGTTTTAGCCATTTAAAAACTTCCTTTGTAATATACTTAAAATTATTTATTTATAAAACTTTTTTCTATGTTTATTATACATTTATATCTTTTATCTAAGGCAGATACATTAGATTTTATATCAGATATAAGTTTTGTTTCTTTTTCTTTTGAAAAGTTATAGGGTATAACTAAATCAAATATAAAATTTATCCTATTTTGTCCATCTACAAGCCTATGGTCGTGAGTGTCTAGCTCATCATCATAATTTTTAAAAACATTTTTTATAGTGTCTAGTATAGTTTGTATTCTTTCATCATTTACATTTACAGGGTCCATATGGATAGTTAAAAATATATTAAGTTCTTTTTGGATATGTTTTTCTATAAGGTCTATTGTTTCGTGAGATTTAGTTATGTCTATATTGCTAGGCACTTCTACGTGTAAAGATGCTATACTTTTATTAGGGCCGTAGTTATGAACTAATATATCGTGTACTCCTATAACGCCATCGTAGCTAATAGCAATAGATTTAATTTTTTCTGCAAGCTCATTATCAATAGCTTCTCCTAAAAGAGGAGATAAAGTTTCTTTAGCAAGGTTAAAGCCAGAATACATTAAAAATAGTGCTACAAATATACCAAAATACCCATCGAGATTAATATTAAAAAATTTAAATATTATTAAAGATACAATAGTTACAGAAGTTACTATAACATCATTACGGCTATCTGTTGCAGTTGCTATTAAAGAATGAGAATTTATTAAAGTTCCTATTTTTTTGTTAAACATAGCTTGCCATATTTTTATTAATACAGTAATTAATAAAATAAATATAGTTATATAGCTAAAAGATATAGTTTCTGGATTTATAATTTTAAAGAAAGAAGCTCTTAAAAACTCAAAGCCTATAAGTATTATGATAAAAGATACTACAAGTCCTGATATATATTCCATTCTACCGTGGCCAAAAGGGTGCTCCTCATCGGCAGGTTTTGCTCCTAGCTTAAACCCTACTAATGTAATTATAGAGGATAGGCTATCAGAAAGGTTATTAAAAGAGTCTGCCATTATGGCAACGCTATTAATTAAAACACCTACTAAAAATTTTATAATAAATAGTATTACATTGCTAGATATACCAACTAAACTACCTAGCTCACCATATTTTGTTCTAACATTTTCATTTTTTATATTTTTATAGTCTTTTATAAATAATTTTACTAATAAATTTGTCATTATTACCTCCTAAAAAAATAATAACATTAATAAAAATTATAACAAATTAAACACTATAACACAAGTATTTTTATTGTCGACATATAAGTATTTTTATGGTATACTAAATTTAAAAATGTTTATTAGGAGTGTTTTATGCTATGAAATTTTATCCATTAAATAAAAAAATAGGTATAATTGGTGGAGGACAGCTTGGCAAAATGATGATATTAGAAGCTAAAAAGCTTGGTTGTTATATAATAGTATTAGACCCTACCAAAGACTGCCCTGCTAGTAGTATTTGTGATGAACATATAGTAGCTAGCTTTTCAGATAGAGAGGCTATATATTCCTTAGCTAAAAAATGTGATGTTATAACTTATGAATTTGAACATATAGACTATAATTGCCTTATGGAGCTTGAAGAATTGGGGCATAAAATATATCCAAGCCCAGGCTCTTTAAAGATTATTCAAAATAAATTTACACAAAAAACAGTTTTAAAAGAAAATAATATTAATGTACCTGATTTTTGTATTGTAGAGAGTATAGAAGATATAAAAAACGTTTCTTCAAAGTTTTCCTACCCAATGGTTTTAAAATCTTGCACAGGTGGATATGACGGTAAAGGTAATTACATAATAAAATGTGAAGAAGATATAGAAAAGGGTTTTAACATATTAAATCCAAATTTAAGCACACCTTTAATGATAGAAAAGTTTGTACCATTTTATATGGAAGTATCTGTTCTTGCTTGTGGAGGCTTAAATAACGATATAAAAGTATATCCAGTAGGTAACAACATACATATAGACAATATTTTGCATAAAACAATTGTCCCTGCCAATATATCGGAAGAAAGCAAAAAAAATGCTATAAATATAGCTTATAACATTATAAATATATTTAATGGCATTGGTATGTTTTGTGTAGAATTTTTTATAACAAAAGATGGAGAGGTTTTGGTAAATGAGATAGCTCCAAGACCACATAATTCTGGACATTACACAATAGAAGGGTGTGTTACAAGCCAGTTTGAAAATCATATAAGAGCTATTTTAGGGTTACCCTTAGGTAGTACAAGCTTATTAAATCCTACTGTAATGATAAATCTACTTGGTGAAGATGGACATAAAGGAGATACTTTGGTAGAGGGACTAGTAGAGGCTCTTAATATAGATAATGTTTTTGTACATATATATGGCAAGAAACAAACAGTACCTAAAAGAAAAATGGGACATTTAACTTGTTGTATGCAATCTCTAGAACAAGCAGAAAATAATGCAACAAAAGCTTATGATTATATAAAATTTATTTCTAAAAATTAGGAGGGATAGTATGACTAAAGTAGGAATTATTATGGGAAGCGACTCAGATTTAAAGGTTATGAGCGAAGCTGCAAATATTTTAGACCAATTTAATATTGAATATGAATTAACTATTGTGTCTGCACATAGAACACCAGAAAGATTGTACCAATACGCACAAAGTGCAAAAGATAGAGGGTTAAAAATAATTATAGCAGGGGCAGGAGGTGCAGCTCATCTACCTGGTATGGTAGCAGCTATATCACCTTTACCTGTTATAGGTGTACCTATAAAAACAAAGGCTTTAAAAGGTGTAGATTCTTTACATTCTATAGTGCAAATGCCAGCTGGTATACCCGTTGCAACAGTTGCTATTAATGGTGGTACAAATGCAGGGTTATTAGCCGTACAAATATTAGGTGCTTTTGATAAAGGAATTAGTGAACAAATTAATTCTTATAGAGAGAATTTAAATAATTCTGTGCTAGAAAAGGCTAAAAATTTAGAAGAAATAGGGTATAAAAAATATATTAAAGAATTTATGTAAAATATTTATAGTATATAAAATTTGTTTTTAGCTTTTTTAATAAAGTTTTAACTAATTATATATTAATATTATTATGACATTTTTTGCGTTTTTTTGTTAGGTGTGTTTTATACCCTAGTAAAAGAATTTAATAAATTTTGTACAACCCTATTGAAAATGCTAAATAACTGTGATAAAATGTTACAAGGTATATCATTTGTATGTAGTTTTTAGTATGAATGGTATATTTTAATTTTTATTTTGGAGGTATTTAAATGGATCACAATAAAATAATTGGTTCAAATGTTAGATTTGAAAGACAGAAAAGAAACCTTACCATTGATGAACTTTCAGAAATCTTAAATATTGCACCAGGTTTTTTAGGACTAATTGAAAGAGGGCAAAGAGGTACTAGTATAAAAAACTTATGTAGGATTGCTAATTTCTTTAGCATTACATTAGATCAGCTTATTACGTGTCCTTCAGATGAGAGAATGGTTATAAAAGAAGAACCTAATATTGAGAAAAAAAGAACAACTATCGCAACTTATATTAGTAGTATGGACGAACAAGAATTAGATTTTGTTATAGGTACTATGAAAAATTTTAAAAAATATGTTTCTAATAAAAATGGAGAAAAAGAAGATATTTAGTAAAATAATAGTGTGATAAAAAGTAGATAAAATAAAAGCTTATGGTTTAAACTATATATTTTGTTTTAGCTACTTTTTTTATTTTTTATTATATATGGAAATATTTGTATTAATAATTTAATTTATTATTGTAATTTTAATGTATATATATTATAATATATAAAATAAGTATAAATATATTAAGGGGGGATAATATGGGTATTGCTACTATAATATTTTTTAGTTTTAATTATTATATTTTTAAATATGTATCAAAAATTTTAACAAACTTCAAAAAAATAAAATTAATTTATATATTAATGGCTTTAACTAATACGTCTTTAATGCTATTAGCTTATAAATTAAAATTCCCTTACTATATTTCATATTTTTGTGTATTGTCGACATTAACTATAGAGTTTTTAATATTTTCTAAGGCTAAGTTTATACAAGCATTTATTTGTAGCGGAATATTGATTATTAATATTAGTATTATGCAAATGTTATTTGTGCCTATTTATTCTTATATTATAGGTATGACTCCATTTGAGATGTTTAATGATGAAAAAATGTTTTTTTATGGGTTAGCATTATTATTTATTATACTATTTATTATCCTTAAAATAAGTTTAAAGTTTATATCGTCTGGAGATATTATTAAAATTTCAACTGCACCTGTTTATGCTTATATGATATCTACTGTAATAATGTTTATTTTACTATTTACAATAGTAGATGTTATAGTATTACAAAGTAAATATTATACTACGGATTATATGATAATGCTTACAACTATACCGATATTAAACGGTATATTGTTTTATATGTTATTTTTTTACAGTATAAAAAGTGTTAAAAAGGTTGTTTTTAAAAGAAAGTCTGATGAATTAGAGCTTATCAAAATGAAAAATAATATTAATAAAAAAAATATAGAAGATAAAATATTAAAAGATGATTTAACAGCTTGTTACAATAGAAAATATATAATGGAAGATTTAAAGGATAAATATAAAAGAAATATATATAACTTTTGTATTTTGTTTGTAGATATAGATGGACTAAAAAATGTTAATGATAATTTAGGACACGAAATTGGCGATGAATACATAATAAATGTTAGCAAAGTTTTAAAAAATTCTGTTAGAGAAAAAGACATAATATCTAGAATAGGTGGAGATGAATTTATTATAATTTTAACAGATATAAAAGAAGAAGAGGTAAGTATTGTTTTAGATAGGATTTACAAAAAAATTAAAACATTAGATAATCTTACAAAAGATTATAAAGTATCTGCAAGTATAGGTACTATATTTATAGATGAAACTTTATTACAAACTGGAATTGAAAATATTATTAAAATTGCTGATGATAAAATGAGGCTTCAAAAGATTCATTCAAAAGGAGAATAATTTTAAATGTTAAAAATAATTTGTTTTTTATTATTTGTAATATATAGTTATACAGCACTTTTATACTCATCTAAATTATTTTTAAATAATATAAAAAGACCTAGATGTATTTATACTAGTACGATTTTAAATTTTATTATAGTTGGAATAATTTTAAAGTTTGAAATTATTGTATACGAATGGGTATTTATGGTTGTCTATTTTATACTTATGTGTATTCAATTAAAACGTATATATAATGCAGAGTGGGTTAAAAACGTATTTATTACGCTATATTTTGTAATAAACTTTTTTTCAGTAAGATTAATATATATATGTATTTATTCTATATTAAAAAATACACCTATTTATATGATTGTTGAAGACTTTAATGCAATAACAATTGTAACAATATTAAGTTTTATAACAGTTATTATATATATGCTCTTATTTCTATTTTTTATTCCTATTAAATATATACATATGATAGTTACAGACAAAGAAAATTTAAAATTTGCTATTGGTATATTAATTAGTATATATACTTTTATAATAATTAATACAGGTAATATACATATTGAAAAAAATCCAATGTTTATTCATATATTGTACATAAAATCGGCTGTATGTGCTATTATAGGTTTTTTTACCACTAGTATATATTGTTATTTATTTTCTAAATTACAACTATATGTAGTAAAAGCAGAAAATATAGAAAAGGAAATACAACAGGAAGAAATTGTATTAAAACAACTAGAATATGAGGCAAACCACGATTATTTTACGTCTTGTTTAAAGAGAGATGTTATATATAAAAAGATAGATGATATTTTATCAGGAGTTCCATTTTTTTGTATAGCTTTTATAGATATAGATGGGCTTAAAACAACAAATGATGTATATGGGCACGACGAAGGAGATTTTTATATAAAAGCTGTGGCAGATATATTAAATTCAGAATTTATAGGAAAAGCCATAGGTAGAATAGGTGGAGATGAGTTTTTAGTAGTTTTAGAGCATACAGATATTTATGCAACTATGAAGTGCGTTATTAGATGCTTTGAAAGGGCAGAAAACATTAGTAAAGCTTTTGATAAGCCATATAGTACATCTATAAGTTATGGAGTTGTAGAAATTACACCAGATAATAACCTTTCTAGAGATGAGATAATAAAACTTGCTGATATGCAAATGTATAACTTTAAAAAAGCTAGAAAGAAAAATAGAAAATAGTTAAAAAGGCCTAAATTTTTACTTTAGGTCTTTTTAATTATTAAATAAATATAATATAAATTAAATATAAAAATAAAAAAAGTACTTGACAAAAATAAAAAAAAATGTTAATGTTATTTCAAGCTAGATAGCACTCATAAAAAATGAGTGCTAATAGATATTAATGGTTAAGTTATTTGTTCCTAAGGAAGTGATTTTTTGAACTTAAATGAAAGAAAGACTAAAATATTAGAAGCTATTGTTACAGGCTATATAGAAACAGGAGAGCCTATAGGTTCTCGTACTATTGCTAAAAACTATGATTTAGGCATTAGTAGTGCTACTATAAGAAATGAGATGAGCGATTTAGAGGAGCTTGGGCTTATAACTCAGCTTCATACATCATCTGGGCGTATACCATCAGACAAGGGATATAGGCTATATGTAGACAACCTTATGGGGCATAGGGACCTTACAGAAGAAGAAACTAGCTTTTTGCAAAATGTAGTAATAAATAATATAAATCATATGGACTATCTTATGGAGCAAACAGCAAAAGCTTTATCTATGCTTACAAACTATCCAACTATTATTAGTAAACCAAAGGTGGAAGAAGAAAAGATAAAACATATACAGCTTGTTGTTTTAGATGAAACATCTATTATAGCTGTTATTGTTACAGAAA
Source organism: uncultured Tyzzerella sp. (assembly GCF_963558545.1). Taxonomy (NCBI): domain Bacteria; kingdom Bacillati; phylum Bacillota; class Clostridia; order Lachnospirales; family Lachnospiraceae; genus Tyzzerella; species uncultured Tyzzerella sp. The sequence continues at coordinate 28,491 of NZ_CAUWHO010000016.1, forward strand.
ATAAAAATGTGAAAAATCATATTATACCTGTAGACCAAAATTTATCTGTACAAGATTTAATATCTATTAGCTCTGCTATAAATAGCTTAGTGGAAAAATATTCACTAGAAGAAATTAAAAGCTTAATTGATGAAAAGGATATTTTGACTGATGCAGAGCAAGTTATTAGTAAAGTTTTTAGTGAAATATTTAAAGCTAATAAAGAAGAAGAAGACCTTAAATTTTATACTAGTGGTATAAACAACATACTAGATTTTAAAGAATTTAGTAATATAGAAAAGGCAAAACCAGTATTTCAATATTTAGAAGAAAAAGAAATGTTGGTGGATATATTAAGTAATAATGGTGAAAATAACAATTCTATACAAATATTGATAGGTGGAGAAAATACTATAGAGGGTTTAAAAGATTGTAGTATTGTAAAAACTGAGTATAAAATAGCGGGTGCTAAGGGTACAATAGGTATTATAGCTCCTACGCGTATGGACTATGCAAAGGCCGTCAGTGTTTTGGAGGGGATTGTTAAAAATATAAATAATGTTCTTAAAACCTTGTCGTCAGATTAAGGGGAAAGGAAAAAATAATGGAAAAAGATATTGAACAAAATGTAGATGAAAACGAAACATTAGAAGAAACTATTGATGAAACAACAGAAGATGTTAAAGAAGATGAAAAAGAAATAGACCAGTTAAAAGATAAGCTAGAAAAAGCAGAAGCATCTTCTAAGGACTATTTGGATAAGCTACAAAGAAGTATGGCAGAATTTGACAATTTTAGAAAAAGAACTAATATAGAAAAAGCTTCTATGTACGAAAATGGTACTAGAGATACAATAGAAAAACTATTACCTATACTTGACAACTTTGAAAGAGCTATTTTATCTACATCAGAAGAAGATAAAGCTAGCAATATGTTTAAAGGTATAGATATGATATTTAACCAAATGATAGAAACATTTAAAAATATGGGTGTAGAGGAGCTATCAGGCGTTGGAGAAACATTTGACCCTAACATACACAATGCTGTTTTACACATAGATGATGATAGCTTTGGCGAAAATGTAGTAGCAGAAGTTATGCAAAAAGGTTATAAGTATAAGGACAAAGTAATACGTCCTAGTATGGTTAAAGTGGCAAATTAATTAATATATTTAATATATTTTAAGGAGGATACAAAAAATGGGAAAAATTATTGGTATAGACTTAGGTACAACTAACTCTTGTGTTGCTGTTATGGAAGGTGGGCAACCTGTTGTTATAGCTAATAGTGAGGGTGCTAGAACTACTCCTTCTATTGTAGGTTTTACAAAAACAGGAGAAAGATTAGTAGGTGAAACGGCTAAACGTCAAGCTGTTACAAATGTAGATGGTACAGTTATTTCTATTAAAAGACATATGGGTACTGATTATAAATTTGAAAACGATGGTAAAAAGTTTTCTCCTCAAGAGATTTCTGCTATGATTTTACAAAAACTTAAAAAAGATGCAGAAAGTTATCTTGGAGAAAGTGTTACAGAAGCTGTTATTACAGTTCCAGCTTATTTTACAGATAGCCAAAGACAAGCAACAAAAGATGCAGGTAAAATTGCAGGGCTTGATGTAAAACGTATTATAAATGAGCCTACAGCAGCAGCTTTAGCTTATGGACTTGATAATGAAAACGAACAAAAAATAATGGTTTATGACTTAGGTGGTGGTACGTTTGACGTATCTATTATAGAAATAGGCGATGGCGTTATAGAAGTTTTAGCTACAAGTGGTAACAACCATTTAGGTGGAGATGATTTTGATGAAAAAATTATAGGCTACCTTGTAGATGAATTTAAAAAAGCAGAAGGTATGGATTTAAGAACGGATAAAATGGCTATGCAAAGACTTAAAGAAGCAGCAGAAAAAGCTAAAAAAGAATTATCTTCAGCTACAACAACAAATATTAACTTACCATATATTACAATGAACCAAGACGGACCTAAACATATAGATTTAACTTTAACTAGAGCTAAATTTGAAGAATTAACTCACGACTTAGTTTTGGCTACATTAGAGCCAGTTAGAAATGCTTTAAAAGATGCTGATTTAGAGGCTAGTGAATTAGATAAAGTATTATTAGTAGGTGGTTCTACAAGAATACCAGCTGTTCAAGAAGAAGTTAAAAAAATAACTGGTAAAGAGCCATTTAAAGGTATAAACCCTGACGAATGTGTTGCTCTTGGAGCATCTATACAAGGTGGTAAACTTGCAGGAGATGAAGGTGCAGGTGGTATATTACTTCTTGATGTTACTCCTCTTTCTTTAGGTATAGAAACTGCAGGTGGTGTTTCTACTGTATTAATACCAAGAAATACTACTATACCTACTAACAAAAAAGAAACATTTACAACTTATGCTGATAACCAAACAGCTGTTGATATTAGAATAGTTCAAGGTGAAAGACCTATGGCTAGAGATAATAAAGAGCTTGGACAATTTAAATTAGATGGTATTGCTCCTGCTCCTCGTGGTATACCAAAAATTGAAGTTACATTTGATATAGATGCTAATGGTATTACTACTGTTTCTGCTAAAGATTTAGGTACTGGAAAAGAACAAAATATAACTATTACATCTAGCACAAATTTAAGTGATGATGAAGTAGAAAGAGCTATGAAAGAGGCAGAGCAATATGCAGAGGCAGATGCTAAGAGAAAAGAAGCCGTTGATGTTAAAAACGAAGCAGAAAGTTTAATTTTCCAAGGTGAAAAAGTTTTACAAGATGTAGGCGATAAAGTATCTGAAGAAAATAAGGCAGAGCTTCAAAAAGAGATTGACAACTTAAAAGCTGTATCTAGCCCAATGGTTGCAGAAACTATGAGCGAAACAGATACTCAAACATTAAAAACAGCAACAGAAAGCTTTACAAAATTTATTAATGATTTTTCAACAAAACTTTATCAAGAAGCAGGTGGTAACCCTAATATGAATATGGGAGATATGGGAGACCAAGGTGCTACAAATAATGATGATATTATAGATGGTTAATATAGATTAAGTATTAATTTTATAAATAATTATTTTAATAAAGGCCCTCTAGCCGATGGTTAGAGGGTAAAACACTATCTTAAAGTTTTATTATCTATAATTTTATACATAATATAAGGTTGTATTTACCTTATCTATAACTAAGATAAAGTTTAAATTAAATAGCTATTTTGTTTAGGTATTTATTAAATAATAAAAATATAGATAAATAAAAAATTTGTAAATATAGTTAAAATATAATTGGTAGGTGAATAAATTGGCAAAAAGAGATTATTATGAAGTTTTAGGTTTAAACAAAGGTGCAACAGATGCCGACATAAAAAAAGCTTATAGAAAGCTTGCTAAAAAATATCACCCAGATGCTAACCCTGATAACCAAGAAGCAGAGGCAAAGTTTAAGGAAGCCACAGAGGCATATGAAGTACTTAGCGACGATAAGAAAAGACAAACATATGACCAGTTTGGGCACTCTGCATTTGATGGTGCTGGAGGATTTTCTGGTGGAGGAAATTTCTCTGGTATGGATATGGGAGATATTTTTGAAAGTTTCTTTGGTGGTGGAGGTTTTTCTGATATATTTGGTGGAGGTTCATCAAGGAGAAGAAGAGGACCATCAAGAGGTGCAGACTTACAATATAACCTTACAATAGATTTTGAAGAAGCTATATTTGGGTGTAAAAAGGAAATATCTTTTCAAGCAGATGACAAGTGTGATACTTGTGGAGGCTCTGGTGCTAAACCTGGTACACACGCTCAAACTTGCCATACTTGTGGAGGCTCAGGACAAGAAAGAGTTATGCAACAAACAATGTTTGGCTCTATGACAAGTGTTATAGAATGTCGTACTTGCCACGGGGAAGGTAAAATAGTAAAAGACCCTTGTACAACTTGTAGTGGAAAAGGAAAAGTTAGAAAAACAAAAACAATAACAGTGGATATACCAAAAGGTATTAATGAAGGACAAAGCATTAGAAAAGCAGGTATGGGTGCTCCTGGAGAAAAAGGTGGACCTAATGGAGATTTACTTATAGCTATTAGTGTTAGACCTCATAAAACTTTTGTTAGACAGAACAATGATATATATATAGAAGTGCCTATTTCTATTGTACAAGCAACTTTAGGTGATAATATAAAAATACCTACAATAGACGGAGAAGAATATTATACTGTAAAACCAGGTACACAACCAGAAACGGTAGTTACGCTTAAAAATAAAGGTGTATTTAATGTAAGAAACCCTAAATTGAGGGGAGACCAAATTATAAAATTTAAAGTAGTAGTACCTACAAAAATTAGTGAACAGCAAAAAGAACTTCTTATGCAGTTTGCATCACAAGATGGTTCTATTCCAAATATAAAAAAAGAAAATTTCTTTGATAAAATGAAAAAGCACTTTGATTAGTATAATATGTAAAAAGTCAAGTACAAACTAAGTTTGTACTTGACTTTTTGTTTTTATTAGTATTTTTATAATTAAAATTACGTATTTTTATATTTGTTTTAGTTATAAAATAGATATATTTATTTTAAGAAGTTTAAAGGATTTTTTTGAACTCCACCTTGTATAACTTCAAAATGAACATGATTACCAGTACTATTACCAGTACTACCAACATATGCTATAACTTCGCCTTGGGCAACTTTTTGTCCAACAGATACAGCATTTCTACTATTGTGAGCATATACAGTTTGGTAACCATTGCCGTGGTCTATTTTAACCATATATCCATATCCACCGTTATTCCAACCAGAGTATACTACTGTACCACCATCAGATGCTTTTATAGGTGTACCAGCTGCACAAGCTAGGTCTATACCTTTATGTGTTGTACCCCATCTATGGCCAAAGCCAGATGACAGTCTTCCTCTAACAGGATATGCAAATGTACCAATAGACTTTTTAGGAGGTGTATTTAATGTACCAACTTCAACTTTTTCTACAACAGCAGGAGTTAATACTTTTTCAGATAAAATATCCCTTTTTTCTTCCACACCATTAATTTTAGTTATTTTTGCATTAACTTGTTTTGTACCATCTTTACCTGCAGATAAAACTTTTTTATATGTTTTATATTCTTTATCATTTTTAATTGTTTCTATTGTTTTAGGTATAGGCATATTGTAAGTAGCCTCTTCATAAGTTACAACAGATAATAAAGGTACTGGAACAACTACATTAATTTTGCTACCAATTTTAAGAGGAGTTGTTTCTGTAATTGTAGGGTTTGATTTTAAAAGAGTTTCTAAAGACATATCATTTTTCATTGCTATTTCAAAAAGTGTATCACCTTTTTTAATCTCGTGTTCTTTTCCTTGGTCTTTATTAACAGTTAATAAAGATAAAGCATCTTCATTTGTTACTATGTCTTTTTCGTTTACATATTTATCTTCTATTTTTACATTTTGTACAAAGCTAGGCTGTGCAGCTTGTTTTTTTTCTTTATTTACATATTTATTTTTTATACTATTTAAAACTTTGTTAGCTTCTTCTTTATTTTTTACAGTGGCTATAGGTTGACCATCAACTGTAATGATAGATGCTTCTACTTTAAAAGTAAAGCTTTCAGAAACTTTTTTAGTTGCATCAGATATAGGGATAATTTCATTTTTTGATGCTCTAATAGGTTTAAAAGAAACATCTTCATTTACCTCAACATTGGCACCAGCTTTTTCTGATAAGCTAGATAGAGCAAGATTTTTAAGCTGTTCTGGTGTTTCCACGTTATCTTTATTAGGTTTTATTATAGCTACGGCTTTATCACCTACGTATACCTCTTGAGCATTTTTGTGTGTTAAAGCCCATATAGATAAAACTATTAATATAACTCCTAAAACAGTAAGAGCAACTGGTTTAGGTGGTATTTTATTATTTCCATTATTATTTTCAGGATTAATAGAAATAATATTATTTGAGCTTTCTTGTGTATTTAATATTGTTTCTTTATTTTTTGGTGAATAAAATTTATTTATTATAGTATTTTTTAAGCTATATTCTTTTTTATTACTAGCATTAACCGTATTTTCTTTACAAACAAGATTTACTTCCTTTAAGTTTAATTGATTATTTTTAAAAGGAAAATTTATTATGTTACTTTTATTTTTATTATTGGGTAAATCTTCATAATAATTTTCCTTATTAACATTAATAGACATAAAGAACCTCCATTTTATTTTGATACTACGTTTATATTAGATGCTATATTATTTATAGTATCCTTTAAAACAACATAAATGTTATCACCTTTTTTTAGACCGTTAGCATCTATAATATTTAAATTTTTACAATCAAATATTGTAGTATTTTTATCTATAAGAACTGAAGTAGTGTGTTTTTCTGTTAAGTCTTTAGTAAAAACTTTTATACAGTTGTTATTAATATCAATAATTTCACCACTAAAGTTTTTGTTGTGTTTTCTTTCTAAAATATCTATTGCATATATTTCTGAGCTGTTTAAATATAAATTAACAGTATCTAGTATTCTTATAGAATAAATATCTGTTGTAAGGTTATTAGCATAATATGTGTGGGAGTTATTTTCATTATCTTCTATTTCTATAATGGATGAGGTATTGTTTATTTTAATAGATTTTACAACTCCTTGTTTGTTACTTCTATAACCTTTAGCGTTTATCTTAGAAATTTTATCATTTTTAACATTAATATTTATTGAATCTCCTATTTTTAAACTATTAATAGAAGCATCTTTATTATTTCTAATTATTTGTGAATTTTCTAAAAATCCAATTTCAAATATTTTTTCATCAGTAGTTTTTATAGTTATTTTATTTTTAGATTTTTCTATTATAGTGCCTATAAATAATGTGTTATCATCTTCTAATATTATTTGTTTAGCTATTTTGTCTTCTAATATAACAGTAGCTAAGCTATTTTCTTTTAATGTTTTAACGCTAATACCATTTTTTGTTATTTTACAATTTTTAGATAAAGGAATAATTTCAATTTTTTCTTTGCTATAAAAACCATTATCGTCCATTTCTTTGTAAGATAAACCTATACTATCGTTAGAAACATTTTTTATTATACCATATAGTTTTTTAGAATTATTATCAGCGACATTTTTAATTTGTAAATTAGTTTTAACATCTATTTTAACAATAACATTATCTTGTATAGTAATTTCTGCATTACTGTTAGGCTTTATATTAACTAAATTATAAGAAACATCATCAATATATATATAAGCATTTTTTTCTACTGGATATATTTTAGTTTCATTACCTATTTTTATTTGTATAGAGTTTGTGTCAATAAATATTTTTTCTATTGTAACAAATCTAGTTTGTATAGTTTTGTTATTGTTTAAATTTTCAGTACTATTATTTAGTGTATTTAATTCTATATTTGAATGCTGTAAAAAATTATCTAATATAACAGCAAGGTTAGCTTTAGTAACAGCATTTTTAGGTAAAAAGTTATCATCTTTGGCATTTATTATATTTATACTATCCATATAATAACAAGCTTTAACTTTATCTGGGTTAATATTACTTTCGTCTTTAAAAACTTTTTGGAAAGACATATTATTAACAACATTTTCTTTATTATCTATCCTAACCAAAAGTAATGCTATTTCTTCGTTAGATAAAGCCCTTACTTGCTCTTTATTGTTTTTATCTAGGATAATAAAATTGTTTAGGTTATTTTCTGTTAATATACCATTTTCTAGCATAATAGCTAGAGATGTATTAGCAGAGCTATCCCAACGGGAAAACTTTTCATCGTATTTTAAAATTATACTATTATATTTACTTTCAGATATATTAATATTTTTATCATTTTTTATAAGTTTTGATAAAATTTTAATAGCGTCAAATTTACTAATATAGCTATCTGGTTTAAAATTACCTTGCAAATCGCCTACCATAATGCCAAGCTTAGACATTTTTTCTATAGAGGGGTAGGACGTAGCATTTTGGTCCACATCATTAAAAATATTAGCATATACATTTGTATTATTAATTAAAACCAATGTAGATAAACCAAATATGGCTAATATTTTTTGAAAAATTTTCATATACGCCTCCTTAATTGTAAAGGAATCTTAATTTTTGTAATATATTTGTAACAATTATAACTTAAACTATCTTAAATATCAAGGGTAAAATAAAAAAATATGAAAAATTTAGGTAAATAGTATAAAAATTATTTTAAATACATCATTATTAAGAGTAGTTTATTTATAAACATTTATAAAGAACATTATACATAAAAGTTTTTTGTTTAAATAATATATTTTAATATAGTATTAATAAATGAATTTGGCAAATAGTAATAATTATTATGAATAAATTATTTTGTTATATATTTATTTGATAAGTTTTTTAATATTTTTTATATAAAACAGATATTATAAAATATGGTTATATATTAATTTTAGATAGTATAAAAAGCAGTAGAAAAAAATCTACTGCTTTTTATACTATCTAAGAAGGCAACTATTATTGCAAGAGCAACCACAGTTATTGTGATGTTCACAACCAGTATGACAACCACAGCCGTTATTATTATTGTTTGTGTTATCATTTGGTATATTTCCACTAATACCTGCTAAAAATTCTGTTTTTTGAGGTGGTGCAAAAATATCCATAGGGAAATCTAAGCTATCAAAAAATTCGCAAGGATTAAGTGGAGAAATGTTTTCACATTCTTTTGGTATACAGAATCCTCTTGATAATACAGAAAGATTTACAAGTCTAAATAATTTTATTATTGTAAATAAGCCAATAGTAACGCCTACTTCTGTTGCATCTAAAGCTTCATCTGCACAACATTGTCTATTTTGGTATCTAAGTTCAGCACCAAGAGCTACTGCTTTAGATTCTACTAAAACAAATGGGTCAGAGTTAAGTTCACAGCAACCAGAGCCATTTGGATTAAATAAATCTGTAGATATAGAAATTTCTGTGCCAATAGAACCAAATAATGTTACTTTTTTAGTATATATACTGTTGGCTTGTATTTTACCAATAATTGTTCCATCTGATTCTCTAAAAGCTAATGTGTATACAAATACATATTTTAAAGTAATATCCCAAAAACCACTTTTAAATGGATTAGGCTCTTTATCTGCTACGATAACTCTTTTTACTCTTAAGTTTTCTACAGAAACGCTAGCAGCATTAGAAGGTGGAACTATAATATCTCCTTCTTGTATAGTTCTATTTCCAATGTGTTCAAAACAGTCTGCTCTAGCAGGTCCTAATACATCACTTGTAAGGCAGTCTTGTTGTCTACAATGCAATAGCATACAACATTTTAATAAGCATTAAAAATTATTTTTATTTTTCTATTTTTACCATCTATTAATATTTTGTTTATAACAAGTTTAGAAATTTTAGTTTTTAATGCCATATTGTAATTTCCTGTTAGTATACTTAATATAGATATTTCTTGTATATTATTATTGGTTTTTTTAAAATCTTTTAGTTGTGTTTCTAGGTCTTTAATTTTTTTAGTAAAAAAAGTTTTATTTTTACTATATTCTTCTAATGTGTCTATTTCTAAAAAATAGGCATCTTTAGCTTTTTCTAAAGCTTTTTTATATTTTTCTATATCTTTTAATAGTTTATATTTTTTTTGATTAGTATCTGATATATTTTTAATTTTATATTTTTTATTTGGGTATATTTCTTTAATTTTTTCTATGACAATATCTTCTATATTATATATACCAATGGAAAAAGAACTATCACATTTACCACAGGTATAACCACCACATCTAAATCTATCTTGCCTGTTGTTATAATATTTTGCATATACAAAGGTGCTATTGCAATGTACACATTTTATCATACCAGTAAGCCAATGTTTATTATATTCTAGTGGTTTATTTTTACTATTTAATCTTTTGTTGTTATTATTAAATAAAATTTGTACTTTATCAAAAGTATCTTCGTCAATAATGGGTGTATGTGTTGATTTATTTAGGATAACTTTTTTTTCTGTTTCAAACCTATAATAACCTTTATATGTAGGGTTTGTTAATATTTTTTTTACAAAGCGTGTATCTATACTATTTCCTTTTTTTGTTTTAATATTATTTTCATTTAATATTTTTGCTATTGCATAAGTAGATTTACCATTTAAAAATAACCTAAAAATTTCTTTAACTATATTAGCCTCCTTTTCTACTATAACAAGAGGCTTATTTTTAGGCTTAAAGTATCCATAAGGAGCACAAGATATATATTCTCCCTTTAAAGCTTTCTCTGTCATACCTCTTTTTACAACTTTAGATAGCTTCCTAGAGTACATTTCGTTCATAGCGCCAAAAAGTGCATCTGCTATAAGCTGGCTATCATCATCTAGCATAGGCTCTGTTATAGAGATTAAATTTACATTATTTTTTTTAAGTATAGATTTGTATATTAGGGATTGTTCTAAGTTTCTTGCAAAACGTGAGCTATCATATATAATAACATAATCAAAATAACCTTTTTTACTTTCTTCTATCATAGTCATAAAAGCAGGTCTTTTTTCTGCATCTCTACCAGATATACCTTTATCTTCAAAATATTTTATTATATTGTAGCTGTTTTTTTTTGCATATTCGTTTATTGTTCTTTTTTGACTTTCTATAGAGTAGTCTTGTTTATCTGTAGACATTCTAACGTATGCAACGGCTTTTTTCATAAAAACTCCTAAATTTTATTTAAGTTGATATAAAATATATGTTTAAATTTATTTAATATTAATTGTAAGTATCATATTATATAATTTATAAATTTTATTAATATAGTATTGACTTTACACTTAGTAGATAGTTTATATTTTATTTACCAAAAGTTTTTATATAAAAGGAGTTATAAATAAAATGAAAAATTTTAAAGTTATAATTGTACTTGTAGTAGTAGCCATTGTATTAGTAAGTATTATAAAATATAAGGATAAAGTTAAACTAATATATACATCTTTAAATAGTTTTAAAGATGAAAATTTACCTTATACTTTTCAAAATACAGCTAAAATACAGCCAGTGAGAATTATTAATAAAGGCGAAAATACATTTGAATTTAATGAAAGTAATTCAATAAATTTACCTAAAAGTTTTAGTTTTAAAAATAGTGTTTATTCAGTAGATGATTTTATAGAAGAAACTAGAACAACAGGATTACTTATTATAAAAGATGATAACATAAAATATGAAAAATATTATTTAGGAGGAGATAAAGATACTTTATTTTCATCTAATTCTATGGGAAAATCATTTGTTTCTGCATTAATGGGCATAGCTGTTTCGGAAGGGTATATTAATAGTGTTGATGAACCTATTGGAAAATACATACCACAATTTAAAAATACAGATTTAGAAAATATTCCTATTAAGGCTTGTTTGCAAATGGCTTCAGGTATAAAGTTTGATGAGGAAAAAGATTTAAGTAAATTTTCTATTAAAACTTTATTGGGAGTTTCACCAATGAAATTAATAGCTAAATCTGGAGTAGAGGAAAAGCCATTTACTCATAGAAAATACTTAAGTATAAATACAGAAATTTTAGGAGAAATTATTACTAACGCTACTGGGTATAGTCTTTCACAATATATGGAAGAAAAGTTATGGAAAAAAATAGGAGTACAATCAGATGCCTATTGGACATTAAATAATAATAAAGAATTAGCAATGGGTGGGTTAAACATTTCTCTTAGAGATTATGCTAGGTTTGGAAGATTATATTTAAACGATGGAGTTTATAACAAAGAGCAAATAATACCAAAAGAATGGATTGAACAAAGTTTAGATAATAGTAGTCCATATTCTAGACCAGATAAAACTAATAGCATAGAAAATGCTATTGGTTATGGGTATCAATGGTGGATTCCTGAGAGTAATGAAAAAGAATTTCTTGCTATTGGAGTTTATGGACAATTTTTATATGTAAACCCATTAAAAAACATAATTATTGTAAAAACTAGTGCAGATTCTAATTTTAACAAATCAGATTATGAAATAAAAAATATAGAATTTTTTAGAAGTATTGTAGATAGCATATCATAAAATATTATAAAAATATACAAAGATATTAATATTTAATTTTTTTGTATATTTTTTTTATTGATATCAATTTAGGAATACCTGTTTTTAAATACAAAGTATCTAAAAAATTGATTGATATATATTAAATTTTAATATATAGTTTTGTTATTAACACTTATTTAAAGGAGATTAATTATGGAAAATAAATTTAAAGTAATGACAATATCAGAATTTGCAAAATTTCATAATATTAATACAAGAACTTTACATTATTATGATAAAATAGGGCTATTTTCTCCTATTTATATTGGGGAAAATAATTATAGGTATTATTCTCTACAACAATCTATAGAGCTAGAATTTATATTAATGTTTAGGGAGTTAGGTTTTTCTATTTCAAATATTAAAATGTATTTAGAAGATTGCAAGCCTAAAAACTTTCTAAAAATAGCCGAGAATAGATTAGATTTTATTAATGAGGAAATAAATAAGTTAAATAAGTTAAAAGCTATATTAGAAAATAAAAAGGAAAGTTTGGAATTATCAACCAAAGTTGAAAATAATAGTATTGAGGTAGTAGATTATAAGGAAAGCTATATAGTGGAAGTACCTTTTTTATTTAAAGAATATAATATTGAGGATATACTGGATAAATCGAAAAAAATATGGCAGTTAGAAAAATTTAAAGTAAACTGTGGAAGCTATATTTCCTTAGATATGGTAAAAAAAGGAGATTTTACACAGTATAATGGTTTATTTTTTCCTATTTCAAATAATTTTATAGATACAGATTTAGAGCAATTTGTAGTATGTTTAAAAGGAAGGTATATTTGCTCATATTCAATAGGAGATTTTAGTAATTTAAAAACTTTGTATAAAAACATTTTAAAATTTGCTAATGAAAATAATTTAAATTTAATAGGTAATGCTTATGAAATAGGGTTAAATGAATTTGCTATTTCTAAAATAGATGATTATGTTACAAAAATAATTATAAAAATAGAGGACTAGTATACTTTTAAAATATATTTAATTATAAATTTTTTATATTATAAAATAATTATAGAAAAATATTAAAATATATAGTAATAT
>NZ_CAUWHO010000017.1:0-41233 GCF_963558545.1 uncultured Tyzzerella sp.
AGCATTTGTGAATATGATTATTCTAATGGAGTTTAAAAGTAGGGTATATTACATTAAAAATAAAAAATAAAGATAAGATATCGTAAATTATACCTTATCTTTATTTTTTTTATTTTTATATGGTTTATATTTTTAATTTTAAAATTTTTTAGTGTTAATCCAATTTGTTTTTTTATAATAAAATAAAAATAAAATAGAGCTAAGGCTCCAAGTTAAAGGATAAACCCAATAAACCATTTGAATGCTATTAGTAAGAGGTATTGTAATTGTAAGAAATGTAACACGAACTATACACCAAAATACAACCATAATAATCATTGGAATAATAGTTTTGCCAGCACCACGAAAAACAGATGAAACAGCGTGAGAATATGCTAGTAAAAAGTAAAATAGGGCAGCTGTACGAGATTTTTCAATTCCAAATTTAACAACTTCTGGTGTAGAATCAAATGCAGCTATCATTTGCGGTGCAAAAATAAAAACTGCAATACCAATTAATTCTGACAAAATAACAGTAATTAAAATACCAAATCTTGCACCTTTTTTTGCCCTGTCATATTCTCTAGCACCAAGATTTTGCCCTACAAAAGTTGTTATAGCCATTGTAAAGCTATTAATTGGTAAAAATCCAAATCCTTCTATTTTTGTATAAGCTCCATAACCTGCCATAGCCATTTCCCCAAAGGAATTAACATTTGATTGAACAATTACATTAGCAAATGCAATAATAGAATTTTGAACTCCAGAAGGAAGACCAATTTTAATAATTTGTTTTAATATAATTTTATTAAATCTAATTTTTTTAATTTGTAATTTGTATATTTCATTTGTTTTTATCAATTGTATGAAGCACAATATGGCACTTATTATTTGGGAAATTACAGTGGCTAAAGCAGCACCACCTACACCTGTTTTAAATATTGCAATAAATACAATATCTAGTACTAGATTTACAATAGATGATATAATAAGATAGAACAATGGATTACGGCTGTCCCCAATAGCTTGCAAAATTCCAACAAATATATTATACATTACAAAGGCAATAGAACCTGAGAAATAAATTTGTAAGTAAGTTACAGAATCTGACATAACACTTTCAGGTGTACCCATCAAAACTAAAATTTGTGGAGAAAATAAAACACCAATTATAGTCATTATTATACCTGCTACTAGTCCAAATGCTACTGTTGTGTGGACTGTGTTTTGTAAATTTTTAATGTCATTAGCACCAAAAAATCTAGATACAATTACACCTGCACCAGCAGAAATACCACTTAAAAATCCTATGAGCATAAAAATTAAACTACCTGATGAACTAACGGCAGCTAATGCACTACTTCCTAAAAAATTTCCAACAATTAAAGAATCTACCGTATTGTACAATTGTTGAAATAAATTACCTAACAAAATTGGTAATGTAAAAAAAAACATTCCTTTTAAAATAGAGCCACTTGTTAGAGGCTTAACACATTTTATCATTTTATCCCGACCTATCTAAAAATATTTACAAAGTTATAAAAATATAATATAATTAAATATATATTTTTTTATTTATTTTAGCAAGTAGGCACATTTTTTTTATAAAGTGAAAAATATTTCACTATTGGAGGAATTTATGGGGAAAGTTAAGGTTACGTGTGAGATGGAAGTTACATTAAAAATGATTAGTGGGAAATATAAACTATTAATTTTGGAAAGCTTGATTAAAAATAGGACTAAAAGATTTAGCCAATTAATGAGTGAATTTAATAATATATCTCAAAGAACATTAACTAATCAACTTAGAGAGCTAGAGCAAGATTCTCTAATAGAAAGAATAGTTTATGCCGAAGTTCCACCTAGAGTTGAATACTCTATTACAGATAAAGGTTATTCACTAAAGACTATTTTAGAACTTATGTGTGAATGGGGTAAAAAAAATACTGATAATCGTTTTGAATTTACAAATACACAATATCTAGATAATAACTAATTTTTATCTGTTGTTTAATATTTTTAATTTCTTAAAATTGGGAGAAAAATATACTTATTATAAAATTTTTAGAAAACAAGAAAAGTAATTTATTATTATGAAAAAATTTAATAAAATGATATTACCATTTTTAATAGTAGGTACAACAAATTCTAAATAGGACTAATACAACATACACTAATGATATTAATATTGCTGAAAAACTACAATACATAATGTATTTGAAAGAGTAATACATCATTTATCTAATAAGTCTATTTCAGGGAAAGGTTATTAGAATGTATATGTAAATATTGGTTGTCCACATAACAAAGGCTATTGATAATAGTAATTTTATTAGAATACCTTTAGGTAAATTAAATATCATATATAGGGTTAAATAAAACCACCTGTTTTAACAGGTGGTTTTATTTATATGCAGAGAAGATATAAAATATAATCTAATAATTTATAAAACATATTTAAACATAAATACAATGTGACAAATACTTCCACCTATAACAAAAAGATGAAATATCTCGTGAAAGCCAAAAAACTTAAAAGATATTTTAGGGTATTTTGTAGCGTATATAATAGCACCAATAGTGTATACTATACCTCCTGCTAATAACAGTAAAATACCTTTTAATTCTATAGCTTTTACAAGGGGTATAAATGCAAATACAGATATCCAACCCATAATAACATAAATAGATGTGGAAAACCACCTAGGTGCATTTATCCAAAAAAATTTTAAAATAATACCTAATACTGCTATTAACCATACTAAAGAAAGCATACCATATCCAAATTTATTATTTAATTTTATTAAACAAACAGGAGTATATGTACCTGCTATTAAAATAAATATCATCATATGGTCAATTTTTTTTAAAACTTTTATTATATGTTCTTTTACAGGTAGCATATGATATATTGTACTAGATAAATATAGTAAGCATATAGAAAGTCCAAATATAAAGAATGAAAATAAGTAATATACGCCACCTTGTTTATATCCAAGAAACATTAAGAATATAGTAAAAGGGAATATAAATAATAATGCTATAAGATGAGTAAGAGCACTCATAGGTTCTCGCCAAGATTTAAAAATATTCATAAGCACCTTCCAATCTAGTTTTTAAAACTATATATTGTTATATAGATATAATATCATAATAATATTATTATTACAAGCTTTTTATTATGTATATTTTTATTTTAAAGTAATATAATTATTATATTTTGTAATAATTATTATTGACAAATTTTATAAAATTATTTAATATAAAATGAATATAATTAAATTTTATATAGAGGTATATGATATATGAAAAATGAAGTAAAGTCAGTTTATAAAAGATTATTAGAGATTTTTTTGATATTTATAATTATATGTATAAAGGTTTATAAAATATTTTATCCTACTATCCAAAAAATAGGTAAGGGTAATGTAAAGGTTGTTTGCATAGGAGATAGTATAACATATGGATTAGGTGTAGAATTTAGAAGAAGGTTTAGCACATATCCTGTTATACTTGCAAAATTATTAGGTAAAAATTATAGAGTTTTAAACTATGGTGCTAGCAGTAGGACACTTTTAAGTAGTGGAAACTATCCTTATTTTAAAACAACTTTTATAGAAAAATCTTTAAAGCAAAATGCAGATATAATAATAATAATGTTAGGCTCTAACGATTCTAAAGAAATAAATTGGAATAAGAAAAAGTATAAAGAAGAGTATTTAAAACTTATAAAAATATATCAAAAAGTAAATAAAAAAGCCAAAATATATATTATGACGCCTCCAAGAGCCTTTGAAAAGGTAAAAAATAATAAAAGCATACAAAATAGTGTTATAAAAGATGAAATATGTCCAATAATAAGGGAAATATCTGTAGAAACAGGAGTAAATATAATAGATTTATATACTTTAACAAAAGATAAACCTAAATGGTTTTTTGATGGGATACACCCTAATAGAAAGGGGAACATATTTATTGCCAATTATATCTTTAATATAATAAAAAGTTACTAACTACAATTCATTTATTATACTTTTAAAATATTAAATATTGTATACTTGAATAATTTGTTAACAATAGGGTAAGATTATTGACAAATTAATAATTTGGTATAAAATATAATAGAAAGAATTAATATAAATTGGAGGCATAATTTTATGAAAAAAAGATTAATCTTAGGATTGGTATTAGTTAGTATGACTTTCAGTGTAGCCTGTGGGAAAACAAAAAATAATGAAGATAACACTAATACTACAGCAAAAGAATCTATAGAGGAAAATAATAAAGAAGATACTTCTAGTGATACAACTAATAGTCAAGAAAAAGATGATAGTAAAAGTAGTGAATTATTACAGTTTTCTGAGATAAAACAAGGTGAAGAAATAGCTATTTTAAAAACTAATTATGGAGATATAAAAATAAGATTTTTTAAAGATAAAGCACCTAAAGCAGTAGAAAACTTTATAAAGCATTCTAAAGATGGGTACTACAATGGGCTTACATTTCATAGAGTTATTAAGGACTTTATGATACAAGGTGGAGACCCTAATGGTACTGGTACTGGTGGAGAAAGTATATATGGAGAGCCTTTTGAAGATGAAATTAGTTTATCAGATTTAAGACATTTTAATGGTGCTTTAAGTATGGCTAATAGTGGACCTAATACAAATGGAAGTCAATTTTTTATTGTTCAAAATAGTGCTATAGATAAGTCTAACAAAGAAGAATTAGAATATTTTGCTAAACACCAAGATGAAGAGCAAAATGGTATAAAAATTAAAGATGTATTTCCTTTAAGTGTATGTGAAAAGTACATTGAAGTAGGAGGTACTCCTTGGCTTGATGGTAGACATACTGTATTTGGACAAGTTTATGAAGGTATGGATATAGTAAATAAAATAGCAGATGTTGAAGTAGGAGAAAACGATAAACCAGTAGAAGATGTAATAATAGAGAGTATATCTATTGAAGAATATAAATAATATAAAAAGAAGGGATTTTCCCTTCTTTTTATATTATTTATTAAATGTTTCGTTATAATTTTTAATACAGTCTTCAATAACTTTTTTAGCCTCTTTAGAATCGCCAAATTTTTCGACAATAGTTTTTTTGTTTTCTAAGTCTTTGTAAGTAACAAAGAAGTGCTTAATTTCATCGAATATATGTTTTGGAAGCTCAGACATATCTTTATAAGAATTATAAACAGGGTCATTTTTAGGTATTGCTATAATTTTTTCGTCATTTTCTCCACCATCAACCATATACATAACTCCAATAGGGTATGCCTCAACAAGAGTTAAAGGTTCTATAATTTCAGAACATAATAAAAGAACATCTAAAGGGTCTTTATCATCGCCATAAGTTCTAGGGATAAAACCATAGTTAGCTGGGTAATGTACAGCAGAATGTAAAATTCTATCTAACATAATAAGACCAGTTTCTTTATCTAGTTCATATTTCTTTTTGCTACCTTTAGATATTTCTATAACACATACAAAATCATCAGATTTAATTCTGTCTGCATTAATATCGTGCCAAATATTCATAAAATTTCCTCCAAAAAATAAATTTAATCTAATTAATTATATATTTAATCTAAAAAAATTTAAATTGACAAATAATATAAATAAAAAATAAAAACTTAAATTAAAATATACAAAGTATACAAAATTAAAATCCTAAGTCTTCTCCAACTAAAATAACTTTTATTCTATCTTTTACTTTACTATATCTATTTACAGTAGTAACACAACAAATAGTATCATTAGATAGGCAATCATAACATTTACCATTTATTGAACAAGGTGTTTTTCTATCTAAACGAATAGCATTTATAGGTGAAGCATAGTTTTTAACTCTATCAATAGCAGTTGTTTCATCTGTACATATTTTATTAACACCTATAATTAAAAGTACATTTTTAGGTCCATATATCATAGCAGCAACTCTGTTACCTGTTCCATCAATATTTACTATTTTTCCATCTAATGTAATGGCATTAGCACTTGCAAGATAAAAGTCACTTGTAAAGGCTTTTCTATATATATCATCTATTTCATCTTGACAAGTAGCTTTAGCCCTGTCAAAAAGAGTGTAATCTCCTTTATATAGAGCATCTATTAGCCCTATTTGTAATATACTTTGAGAACCACCCCAACATATAGTAGATTTGCTAGGGATAAGCTCTAAAGCTTTTTGTAATGCTTCTTCTTTTGTTTTTATAAAAAAACCTTGCATATTTCTTTTTTCTAAATTTTCTATTACTTTTTTAGCATTAATATTATTATATATTTCTTTTGGCATCATATAAAAGCCTCCTAATAACTAACATACTATTTTAAAGAAACAAAATTTTTAATAATATCATCTAAAGTATCTCTTTTTCTAATAAGAACAACTTCTCCATTTTCTCTAATTAAAACTTCGGCAGGACGTAACCTGTTATTGTAGTTTGAGCTCATAACATTTCCGTATGCACCAGCATCTAATATACCTAAAATATCTCCTTCTTTAAGGGTAGGTAAAATTCTATTTTTGGCTATAATATCTCCTGTTTCACATATATTGCCAACAACTGTAATAGGTTCTGTTTTTTCTGATTTTTCATTAGATTTTCTATATACTTCTATATCGTGGTGAGAGTCATACATAACAGGTCTAGCTAAAACATTAAAGCCTATATCTGTACCAGCATACTTATTACCACAGTTGTTTTTAATAGCGTGTACTGTTCCAAGTAAAACTCCACATTCTGCAGAAATGTATCTACCTGGTTCTATTTTAAATTTAAGTTTTTTGCCATATTCTTTAGTAAAATCTTCAAATATTTCATCTAGCTTTTTACCAAGAGCCTTTAAATCTAAACATTTGTAGTCTTCATCTAGTTTGTTATATGGTATCCCAAAACCTCCACCTAAGTCTATAAACTCTAAGTCTTTAAATTGTTTAGCAATAGATAAAACAGAATATACACCATCAATATATTTATCTGGCTCCATAAATAAAGAGCCGATATGTTGATTTATACCTACTAGCTTTAAGTTATACTTATTTAAAGTTTGGTTAAATAATTCTATTTCGTCTGGGTCTATACCAAATTTTGTATTTTTGCCAGCAGTTATAACTTTTTCGTGGTGTCCAGCACCTATCCCTCCATTAAAACGAGCAGCTACTTTACCACCAGGATTTATTTGTCCAAATTGGTCTAATTGAGATATAGAATCTACACTTAATAGAACATTATTATCTATTGCAAATTGCATTTCTTCTTTAGAAACATTATTGCTTATATAAAAGATTTTTTCTGGAGAAAAACCTGCTTTAAGCTCAGCATATATTTCTCCAGGGGACATAGCATCAATATTTAAGTCTTCTTCATTAGCTATTTCTAGTATTGCTAAGCTACTGTTTGCTTTTGCCGAATAATTTACAGCAAAGTTTTCATAAGAAACAAGGTTTTTCATATCTCTCATTTTTTCACGAAGTATTTTTTCGTTATATACATATAAAGGACTACCATACTTTTCTATTAATTCAATAGGTGAGTGATTCATATAAAAATTTGTGTTGTCTGTTACTTTAGATACTAGTTTTTGCATAATAATTCTCCTTTTATTAAAAGTTTAAATAGGCGTATTTGATACATTCTATTTTTTTAGTTGTATTTATTAATATATAATCTAACAATGTTATGGCCACCATAGACTCTATTATAGGTATGGCTCTAGGAACAATAAATGGGTCGTGTCTACCTTTTATTACAATATTTTCATTTTCTAAATTAGTATTTATAGTATTTTGTGGTATGGATATAGATGGAGTAGGCTTAAAGGCTATATTAATAGTTATTTTAGAGCTATCAGATATACCACCTAATATACCACCAGAATTGTTTGTTTTTTTGTCTATTTTATTTTTATGGTTATAGAAAATATCATTATATTCGCTAGCCTTTTTTTCACTAGCTAAAAAGCCTAACCCAAACTCTATACCTTTTGTAGCACCAATAGACATAATAGCCATAGATAACATAGCGTCTAGTTTTTCAAAAACAGGTTCTCCTATTCCTGCCTTTAATCCATCTATTTCACAGTGTGCTGTACCTCCAATAGAGTTATGTTCTTTTATAAGGTTGTCTAAAAAGGTAGTAGCTTCTTTTACTGCTTCTTTACAAGGCATTTTTAGTGGATTTTCGTTAATATATGATAAATCTATATTTTTTAATTTTATATTTCCAACAGAAGATGTGTAAGCTAAAATATTTATACCTAAGTCAGTTAATATCTTTTTAGCAATAGCTCCAGCACAAACACGAGCAACAGTTTCTCTTGCAGAGGCTCTACCACCACCACGATAATCTCTAAATCCATATTTTCTATCATATGTAAAATCTGCGTGGGAAGGCCTATATATATCTTTTATATTGGTATAATCTTTAGAGATATAGTCTTTATTATGTACAATCAAAGATATAGGTGTACCCGTTGTTTTACCTTCAAAAATACCAGACATTATAATAACTTTATCTTCTTCAGCACGTTTTGTAGCATATTTGCTATTATTAGGTTTTCTTTTATCAAGTTCTTTTTGTATATCATCTTCACATATATAAACACCTGCTGGACAACCGTCTATTACAACACCCATTGCTTTTCCGTGAGATTCTCCCCAAGTAGAAATTTTAAAAATATTACCAAATGTAGAACCAGATATAATATCACCTTCTTTCAAAATATTATAAATAGTATACTACAAAAATATAAATTTTGCTAGAAATAATTTATAAATATTATTTTTAGTAATAATAACATATAAAAGTTACTTTACATAATTTTATATGTATGATATGCTTAATAATAAGTTAATACTAGTGTTATTTGTATATTAAGGAGTGGTAAAATATTTAATAATATATTAAAGATAGCAGAAGATATAAAAAATAATACTAAATTTAATCATAATATATTTTGTATAACTAATACAGGTATACAAAAATTTAAACATTATCACACTAGAGTGGTAGAAACAGATAAAAAAACAACATAAAATTTTTGCACTTGGATTTATAACATAGCAAAAGAGTTATAATATAAATTATATAATTATAAGGAGAAAATAGATATGAAATATATAACAGAAAAGGTAGACCACACATTATTAAAAGCAGTAGCAACTTGGGAAGATATTAAAAAAATATGTGATGAAGCTAAAGAATTACAGGTAGCCTCTATATGTATACCACCAGCTTATGTAAAACAAGCAAGTGATTATTTAAAAAATGAAATACCAGTATGTACAGTTATAGGGTTTCCTTTAGGGTATAATACTACTAAAGTAAAAATAGAAGAGGCTAAAGATGCTATACAAAATGGTGCTAAAGAAATTGATATGGTTATAAACATAGGAGATGCAAAGGCAGGATTATTTGATAAAATAGAAGATGAAATAAGAGAAATAAAAAATGCAGTTGGGGATAATATTTTAAAAGTTATAATAGAAACGTGTTATTTAACAGATGATGAAAAAATAGCACTTTGCAAATCAGTTAGTAATGCAAAAGCAGATTTTATAAAAACGTCAACAGGTTTTGGTACAAATGGTGCAACACTAGAAGACATTAAGCTTATGAGAGAAAATGTGTCTAAAGATGTTGGTATAAAAGCAGCAGGTGGCGTAAAAACTATAGACGATGCAGAAAGTTTTATAAAAGAAGGAGCAACAAGATTAGGTACAAGCTCTATTTGTAAAATTTTAAAAAATCAACAAGTTACAGAATATTAAATTTAATATTTAATATAACTATATAATAAAATAAACATACAAAAGGAGGAAATAAAATGAAAGCAAAAAGAGTATTTTTAATAGTTTTAGATAGCTACGGCATAGGAGATGCAAAAGATGCAAAAGCTTTTGGTGATGAAGGTAGCAATACTTTAAAGACAATTACATCTTCAAAAGAATATAACACGCCTAATATGGCTAATATGGGCCTTTTTAATATTGATAAAATAGATTTTAAAGAGGGGGTAGAAAAGCCTATAGGTGCTTATGGTAGGCTTGAAGAGGCATCTATGGGAAAAGATACAACTATAGGACATTGGGAAATAGCAGGTATTATATCAGATAGTCCACTTCCTACATACCCAAATGGTTTTCCAGACTATATAATTAATGAATTTAAAGAAAAAACAGGTAGAGAAGTTATATGTAATAAGCCATATTCT
This sequence comes from uncultured Tyzzerella sp., assembly GCF_963558545.1. NCBI lineage: Bacteria > Bacillati > Bacillota > Clostridia > Lachnospirales > Lachnospiraceae > Tyzzerella > uncultured Tyzzerella sp. The sequence goes on from NZ_CAUWHO010000017.1 coordinate 10,203, forward strand.
GGAACAGAGGTTATAAAAGATTATGGAGATGAGCATATAAAAACAGGTGCTTTAATAGTTTATACATCAGCAGATAGTGTTTTTCAAATAGCAGCACACGAAAAAGTTGTACCTATTGAAACATTATACGAATATTGTCATATAGCTAGAGATATTTTAAAAGGAAAAGATGGTGTGGGTAGAGTTATAGCACGTCCTTTTGAAGGAGAATACCCTTTTAAGAGAACACCTAAAAGACACGATTATTCATTATTACCACCTAAAGATACAATGCTTGATTATTTAGAAAAATCTAATTTAGATGCTATTGGTATAGGTAAAATATATGATATATTTGCAGGTAAAGGTATTAAAGAAACTATGAGTATAGTAGACAATGTTGATGGTATGGAAAAAACTATTGCTTTACAAGATAAAGATTTTACAGGACTTGCATTTATCAACTTAGTAGATTTTGATATGGTGTATGGTCATAGAAACGATATAGAGGGGTATGCAAAAGCAGCTACTACATTTGATAATCAACTTTCTAGTTTTATGAAAAATATGAAAGATGATGACGTGCTTATGATAACAGCAGACCACGGCTGTGACCCAGGGTTTAAAGGTACAGACCACTCTAGAGAAAATGTGCCAATTCTAGTTTATGGTAAAAATATAAAAGAAAATGTATCTTTAGGTACAAGAAATTCCTTTGCCGATATAGCTAAAACTATATTGGACATATTTGATGTAGATGGTAATATAGACGGTACAAGCTTTTTAAGTGATATATTAAAGTAGGAAGGAGATAAGCTTTGAAAGAATTAGTAAAAAAGGCATTAGAAGCACAAAAGTTTTCTTATTCTCCTTATTCTAATTTTCAAGTAGGTGCAGCACTTCTTACCAAAACAGGTAAAATATATACAGGGTGTAATATAGAAAATGCAGCATATACTCCAACAAACTGTGCAGAAAGAACAGCTTTTTTTAAGGCTATATCAGAAGGAGAAAAAGATTTTGAGGCTATTGCCATTGTAGGAAACCCTAAAGATTCAAAAGAGAATGAGAGAGAATATTGTGCACCTTGTGGTGTTTGTAGACAGGTTATGGCAGAATTTTGTAAATTAAAAGGGTTTAAGGTTATTTTAGGAAAAAGCGAAGATGACTATAAAGTTTATACTTTAGAAGAAATATTACCACTTGCTTTTACAAAAGACGTTTTATAAAATCATTTAGGAGGTGTTCTATTTGTCTTATGTAATAGAAATGGACAACATTACAAAAGAATTTGGTAGCTTTAAAGCAAACGATGACATTACATTAAAGGTAGAAAAAGGAGAAATACACGCTCTTTTAGGAGAAAATGGAGCAGGTAAATCTACTTTGATGAGTGTTTTATTTGGGCTTTATCAGCCAGAAAAAGGTACTATAAAAATAAATGGAAAAGAAGTAAAAATAAATAATCCTAACGATGCTAATAACCTAGGTATAGGTATGGTACATCAACATTTTAAACTTGTCCATAATTTTACTGTATTAGAAAGTATTGTTTTAGGTAGAGAAACAACATCTAGTGGTTTTTTAAAAATGAAAGATGCCAGAAAAAAAGTAGAAGACCTTATAGAAAAATATAAATTTCAGATAAACTTAGATTCTTATATATCAGATATAACAGTTGGTATGCAACAAAGAGTAGAAATTTTAAAAATGTTATATTGTGATAATGATATATTGATATTTGATGAGCCGACAGCTGTTTTAACTCCACAAGAGATAGATGAACTTATGTCTACTATGAAAAAGCTTGTGGAAGAAGGAAAATCTATTATATTTATTACACATAAACTAAATGAAATAAAAGCTGTTGCTAATAGATGTAGCGTTATTAGAAAAGGAAAATATATAGGTACGGTAGATGTAGCTAGCACATCTAAAGAAGAAATGTCTGAAATGATGGTTGGTAGAAAAATTAACCTTAATATTGAAAAACAACCTGCTAAATTAGGCGAAACTATTTTAAAGGTAGAAAACTTATGTATAAAATCTAAAGATACAGATAAACATGTGGTAAAAAACGTATCATTCCAGGTTAGAAGTGGTGAGATTGTTTGTATAGCAGGTATTGATGGAAACGGACAATCTGAACTTGTATATGGAATAACAGGCCTTATGCAGATAGAAAGTGGTAATATTAAACTAAAAGACAAAGATGTTACTAAAGAAAGTATTAGGAAAAAATGTATAGATGGATTTGCACATATACCAGAAGATAGGCATAAATACGGACTTGTGTTAGACTATACTTTACAAGAAAACCTTGTGTTACAAAGTTATTTTACTAAAAATTTTCAAAAATTTGGTTTTTTAAAATTTAATAAAATAAAATCTTATGCTAAATATTTAATAGAAAAATTTGATATAAGAAGTGGACAAGGAGAAACGTCAATAGCTAGAGGTATGTCTGGTGGTAACCAACAAAAAGCTATTATAGCAAGGGAGCTAGATAGAAATCCAGAGCTTGTAATAGCAGTACAGCCAGTTAGGGGGCTTGATGTTGGAGCAATAGAATATATACATAACCAAATAGTTGAACAACGAGATAAAGGTAAGGCAGTTTTATTAGTTTCTTTAGAGCTTGATGAGGTTATGAATTTAAGTGATAGAATATTAGTTATGTACGAGGGAGAAATAGTAGCAGATGTAAATCCTAAAGAGGTTAGCATACAAGAGTTAGGGTTATATATGGCTGGTACAAAAAGGAGTGTGAAAAATGGATAATAATATAAGAAAACAAAGAGATTATAAAGCATTTTTAAGTTTTTTATCATCTTTATTTGCTATATTAGCAGGTTTTATATTTGCATTTATAGTTCTTTTTGTAAGTAACCCTAAAGAAGCAGTAAATGGATTTTTAACTATACTACAAGGTGGATTTACAGATGGGTTAACAGGTTTCTCTAGGCTTATATATTTTGCAACACCTATTATTATGACAGGGCTTTCTGTGGCATTTGCTTTTAAAACAGGACTTTTTAATATAGGGGCATCAGGACAATTTATTATAGGTGCTTATGTTGCAGTACATATAGGTGTTAAATGGACATTTTTACCACCTAGTATACACTGGGTTGTAGCGTTGATAGGTGCAGGTATAGCAGGTGCTTTATGGGGAGCTATACCAGGGATTTTAAAGGCTTTTGCAAATGTTAATGAAGTTATATCATCTATTATGACAAACTATATAGGTATGTATTTAGTAAATATGCTAGTTGTAAAAAATGTTTTTGACCAATTAAAGAACCAATCTTTAGAGGTAGAGCCAAGTGCTATTATACCAAGACTTGGCATTGGTGATAGCAATATAAATTATTCTATAATTATAGCATTAGTATTTGTAGTAATAATATACATATTGTTAGAAAAAACAACAATAGGATACGAGCTAAAAGCCTGTGGGCAAAATAAATTTGCTAGTAAATATGCAGGTATTAATGAAAAGAAAAATATAATACTTGCTATGCTTATAGCAGGTTTATTATCTGGCATAGGTGGAGGGTTAATGTACCTTTATGGTTCTGGTAAATATATCCAAGTGTTAGATATTATAGCACCAGAAGGGTTTAGTGGTATATCTGTTGCATTATTTGGGCAGTCAAATCCAATGGGTGTATTTTTGGCAGGTTTATTTATTGCACATATACGCGTTGGAGGTATCAACCTACAATTAAATGGATATGCTCCAGAGATTATAGATATGATTGTAGCATCTATTATATATTTTGGTGCTTTTGCTTTATTATTTAAAAATATTATATCTAAACTTATTAAAAATTTTAAGAAAGGGGATAAAAAATAATGGATACTATTTATTTTATAACACAGCAAACAATGTCTTTTGCTATTCCTCTTTTAATAGTAGCTATAGGCGGTATGTTTTCTGAGAGAAGTGGTACTATAAATATCGCCTTAGAAGGTATAATGATAATAGGTGCTTTTTCAGGAATACTATTTATAAATCAGTTTGAAGATACAATGTCTGGGCAAGGATTATTACTTTTAGCATTATTAATAGCTGGTGTTACAGGAGGATTATTTTCTTTATTACACGCTTTTGCATCAATAAATCTAAAGGCAGACCAAACAATAAGTGGTACAGCACTTAACCTTTTTGCACCAGCTTTTGCAATATTTGTTGCAAGAATGATACAACAAACACAACAAATACCTTTTACAAATACATTTTTTATTAAAGAAGTACCTGTTTTATCTTCTATACCAGTAATAGGTGATTTATTTTTTAAAAACGTATATATTACAACTTATATAGGTATTTTAATATTTATTATTTCTTATATTGTAATTAATAAAACAAGATTTGGGCTTAGGCTAAGAGCCTGTGGAGAGCATCCACAAGCAGCAGATTCTGTTGGGATTAATGTTTATAAAATAAGATATGCAGGTGTTTTTATATCTGGTGTTTTAGCAGGTATTGGTGGAATAGTATTTGTTGTACCTACATCTACAAATTTTAATGCAACGGTTGCAGGATATGGATTTTTGGCATTAGCAGTTTTAATATTTGGGCAATGGCGTGCACATAGAGTATTTGTTGCAGCATTTTTCTTTGGTATTATGAAAACATTATCTAGTGCACATTCTACTATACCATTTATTAAAGAGCTTCCTATAACAAATGAGATTTATAAAATGTTACCATATCTTATAACATTAATTGCTTTAACATTTTTATCTAAAAACTCTCAAGCGCCTAAGGCAATAGGCATACCTTATGACAAAGGTTCTAGATAAGGAGGTAATAATATGAGAATGTATGACCTTATACAAAAAAAAAGAAATAAAGAAGAGCTTTCAAATGAAGAAATAGAATATATGATAAATCATTATGTAAGTGGAGAAATACCAGATTATCAGATGTCGGCAATGCTTATGGCAATATTTTTTAATGGTATGAATGATAGAGAAATATCTACTATGACAAATGCTATGGCAAAATCTGGAGATATGGTAGATTTATCTTCTATAGAGGGTATAAAGGTAGACAAACATTCTACGGGTGGTGTAGGAGATAAAACAACATTAATAATAGCACCTATTGTTGCATACTACGGAGTTAAAGTTGCTAAAATGTCTGGTAGAGGGTTAGGCCATACTGGTGGTACTGTTGATAAAATGGAAGCTATTCCAGGGCTTAGAACAAACTTTTCACAGGAAGAATTTTTTGATATAGTAAATAAAACAGGCATTAGTGTCATAGGACAATCTGGTAATCTTGCACCAGCAGATAAAAAACTTTACGCATTAAGAGATGTAACGGCAACCGTAGAAAGTATACCCCTTATAGCTTCATCTATTATGAGTAAAAAATTAGCAGCTGGGAGTGATTGCATTTTATTAGATGTAAAGACTGGTAACGGTGCATTTATGAAAAATTTAGATGATTCTATAAGCCTTGCACAAAAAATGGTTACTATAGGAGAAAACTGTGGTAGAAAAATGGTAGCTCTTATAACAGATATGGATATTCCTCTTGGTAATAATATAGGAAATTCATTAGAAATAGTTGAAGTTATAGACACTCTTAATGGTAAAGGACCTAAAGATTTAACTGATTTATGTATAAAACTTGCAGGTAATATGCTATATCTTGCTAATAAAGGAACCATAGAAGAATGTGAAAATATGGCAAAACAAGCGATAGAAAATGGATATGCTATTAAAAAGCTTATAGAAATGGTAGAGGCTCAAGGTGGAGATATACAATATATTAAAAATCCTAATAAATTTACCAAGTCTAAATATTCTTTAGATATAGTATTAGAAGAAGACGTACAAGGTTATATTAATTATATGGACACAGAAGGACTTGGTATAGCATCTACTATGTTAGGAGCTGGGAGAGAAACAAAAGAAGATAGTATAGACTTTTCTGCTGGAATTGTTTTAAATAAAAAAGTGGGGGATAAAGTAAAAAAAGGTGATATTTTATGTACATTATATACTAATGATTACAACAGGATAGAAAATGCTAGAAATAAAGTTAAAAATTCTATAATTGTTAGAGAAAATAAACCTAAAGAGATACCTTTAGTCTTTGCAAGAGTTGAAAAAGATAAATTACAAAAATTTTAATATATAAAAAATATTTGACTAAATTAATATTTAAGTGTAAAATATGAATTGAATAATATATTCTAATTTTTGGGAGGAAAAAGAATGAAAAAAATAGTTAGTTTAATATTAGCAACAACTATGGCCTTTAGTATGGTTGCCTGTGGAAGCAAATCAAACGAAAATACAGATAATACAGCTGTAGAAAGCAATAATGCTGAAGAAAAAAAAGAAGAAAGTAGTAGCTCTGGTGCAGAAATTGCACTTGTTACAGATGTTGGTACTATTGATGATAAATCTTTTAACCAAGGTTCTTGGGAAGGTGTTGTAAAATATGCTGAAGAAAAAGGTATTTCTCACAAATATTATAAACCAGCAGAAAAATCTAACGAAGCTATTACTACAGCAATAGAATTAGCTATTAAAGGTGGAGCTAAAACAGTTGTTTGTCCTGGTTACTTATTTGAAGTTCCAGTATATGATATGCAAGCAAAATATCCAGATGTTAAGTTTATCATTATAGATGGTACACCACAAGATGGTAATCAAAAAGAACCAAAATACGAAGTAGGGGCAAATACAGAATCTATCTACTTTGCAGAAGAACAAGCTGGTTTCTTAGCTGGTTATTCTGCTGTTATTGATGGTAACAGAAACTTAGGATTTATGGGTGGTATTGCAGTACCTGCTGTTATCCGTTATGGATATGGATTTATCCAAGGTGCTGAATATGCTGGTAAAGAATTAGGACTTAAACCTGGAGAAATTACTATGAACTATACATATGTTGGTGACTTTGATGCTTCTCCAGAACATACTGCTAAAGCATCTGCTTGGTACAATGAAGGCGTAGAAATTATATTTGGCTGTGGTGGTGGAGTTGGTAACTCTGTTATGAAAGCAGCTGAAACTGCTGGTAAAAAAGTTATTGGTGTAGATGTTGACCAATCTGTAGAATCAGAAACAGTTATTACATCTGCTATGAAAAATTTACAAAGTGCAGTTTATAAAACTTTAGCACAAATTTATGATGGTACTTTTGTAGGTGGACGTACAGTTACATTAAATTCTACTACAGGTGATGTTTTATTACCTATGGAAACATCTAAATTTGAAGTATTTAATCAAGAAAAATATGATGATATATACAATAAAATTTCTAATGGCGAAATTGAATTAAAAAATGAAAAAGCTGCAGAAAAACCAGATGGTTTAGGCTCAGAAATTGTTTCTGTAAAATTTCAATAGTATTAAAACAAATAAATCCTAGATATTAGTATCTAGGATTTATTTGTTTTAATTTATTTTCGCAATAATTACTAAGCTCTTTTGATAGGGTATTGTTTTTTATAGAAATTAATAAATCTTTAGCTAAGTCATATTGTTTTAAAGATAAATAACAATCTACTTTTAAACAAGAAATTTCATCTAAAAAAATAATATTTTGTTCATTCTTTTGTTCACTAGTTATTATTGTGTCGCAATAATTTATAGCTTTATGATATTTTTTTGTATAAATACATAAATATATCATATTTTTTAAGATATTAATATCATATTCTATGTTGCTTATAACCTTTTCAAAATAAAATAAAGCACAATCAAAGCAATTTAAAAATTGCAAACACATAGCCTTTGAATAATACACGTCTGTAATTTCATTTTTAGATAGCATATCTTTAAATAATAAAGTTGTATTAAAGTATTTAAGAGCCTCTAAAAAGTTAGACTCATTATATAAATAAATAGAGCCTCTTTTATAAAGTAAAGTAGGATTTTTGGGAGCATCTTTTAAAACTTCATCTATATTTCTGGACAATATATTATTTATAAAATTACCATTATATGTATTTATAAAATTTAATATATCTTGGTATAATATATCATTTTCATTGCCAATATAAAAATTGTTATTATCTTTAAAAGGAATATTAATATTAAATGTTCTTTTTTCTACAGGTAATAGATAACAATTTGTAGATTTTGCTTTAACGTTATAGTATAAATCTCTACCAACCGAAGGATAGCTTATTTCCTTTTGTAAAAAATTATAAACACTAGCATTTTTATACCAACCAACTATGTAATGTTTAGTGTTATCCTCATAAACCCATATTACCAATGCATCTCTTAAAAGTGTAGAATTATCATTAGTAAAGTTTATATTAGAAAGATTAACAACACCTGGCTTTAAAGAGGCATATCCATAACAAAAATTATTATAATCTTGGAAATTATATTGCTCTGGATTATTTGATTTTTTTTCTTGATAAAACCTATCATAGATATTTAATGATGTATCTTCTATCCCATTATAATTATTGAAAAAACTTACTTTAAAAATAACATAATTCATAATAACCTCTTATTTATTTTGCATAATAAAATATATTTAGTATAAAATAATGATTATATTATAGCAGAAAAATATATGATATTAAAGATAAATTGTAAATAAAATAAATATTTTGTTAAAAGTGGTTAAATACTATATACTTTTTTTAAATTTAGTATTATAATATTATAGTTAAGATTGCTTAATTTATAAAGGAGATAAATATGGATACAGTTATAGTTATTATGCAAAAAAATAAAAAAACAGGATTATTTGAAAAGGAGTTACAAACCCTTAGTATTTCTAAATATGAACAATATATATTAAATATATATGCCTTAGAAGATGAAAATAGTCAAATTTTTTTAAATATAAAACTAACAACAGAAAATGATGTATCCGATTGGGAATATAATGCTATTTATGATTATTATGATATAGGTATGTTTCAAGAAAAAGGATATGATATAAATGAATGTGAAGAGGAATATAATCCTACTTGGGAAATAATTATCCCATATACAGAAAATAATAACGAGCTAATTAATATAGTAGATACTATTTTAGATATACATCATAAAGAGTTAGAAGATGTTTATAATACTATAAAAGATAAAGAAGGAGAGTATAAAAATGAAAAATAAAAAAGGTATTATTGTATCAATAATTGCAATTTTGGTCATTGCTATTGTAGGTTGTTATTTTTTAATAACTAAAAATAATACTAGAAATAAAGGGGTAATATTAGACCAAAAGATTTTAAAAGATTTAGATGAATTTAATAGAAAACTTGATGACTACTATATACAAACTTGGGATAATAACCAGTTTTTATCTTCTTACAGTTATTTAGTAAAAAATGATGGTTCAGAAGTTTTGTTGAGTGATATAGAAGAAAGTTTAGATTATAAAGTTCCTAAAGAATTAAAAGATATAGTTATACATTTTACAAAACCTAAACATTTAAAACCTTATTTACAAGATAAAATATTAGATGAAGATATGGAGATATTAACTATATATACTGCCTTGCCTGTAAAAGAAGGTATGTATGTGTCATCTAAATTTGATGAAGGTGGGGTTTTAACTCAAAAAGAATATAAACAATTTGTTATGGATAGTGCTTGGAATCATGGAGAAATTAGAACTCCTTTAAAAGATGATAAAGAGTATGAACAAATTTTAAAAGCAGTGGTACAAAAAGATGGGTTATTAGAAAATGGAAATGTTAAGTATATTGCTTGTGATGATAAATATGCTATAATAGTAATATCTAGTAAAATGGACCCTGCTTATATAAAACAATATGCCCTACAAAAAGATGAAAATGGAGAATACAGTGTAATAGTTGAAGATTTACAAAGTAGAAATAGTAAAATATTTGTAAACTATGCTTATACAGATTTTGACCTTAGTATGTTGCCACCATATGAAATATCTAAATATACGGATATATCTTCTGATTTATCTTATATTGTAGACTTATTAAAACAAAGTGGACAAATAGGTGCTGAGGAAGAAATAACATATGCTTGTAAAGCTGGTAATTTTGCCTATATAGAATTTAAATCTAATTTAAAAGTATTATTATATACAAATGCAGAAGGCAAAATGGATATATATGAAGTGGATAATTTTAAAACAGCGTTATCACAAATGATAAAGCTAGAAGATAATCCACCAGCATTTATACTAAATTTTGAATAAAATTATAAAGTATTTAGAAAGGGATAATAATGATAATAGATAAATTTCATATAAGTTTATTTAATATATTAGATGAACTTATATATATATATGATTATAAAACTTTAGATGTATTATTTTTGAATAATAAAGCTAAAAATATATTTAAAATAGCTAACAATATGCCTTTAAAAAATGATATAATAGGAAATACATTTTTTTCAAATCCAATTGCATTAAACGAAGAGATAGGTAATGAATCAAAGTTTATTAATTTTGAAGGGCGTAATTATACTATAAATAAATCTCCAGCAATATATAACGATAGAAGCGTTGTACTGTGTGTTTGCAATGAAGTTAAAAATACTGATTTTGAAAAAGATAAAAAGTATTTAGAAATGAAAGATATACTAATAAAAAGTGTATCAATATTAGCAAAAGACGAAGATTTATCTAAAGTTATGTATGAAATATTAGAAATGATAGGACTATACTATAACGCAGATAGATGTTATATTAATGAAGAGCTAACAAATGGTGAAGAAATGGTGTATTTATACCAATGGGATAGTGCCAAAAATGATAATATATTTAGTCAGATTCCTAGCAATAATGAGATAGTAAATTGGGGGGAAATATATAAAAATCAAGAAATACTATTTATAGATGATATTTCTATATTAAAAGAAGTATGGCCAGAAAAGTATAAAGAACTAAAAGAAAAAGATATAAAAAATTTAGTTATTGCTATTATGAAGTTTTTAGAAAAACCTGTTGGTTTTATGTGTATTGAAAATATAGAAGAACATAAAAATGATATACTCCTATTAAAATCTTTATTATATTTTATACTAAATGAATTCAAAAGAAGGCAGATATCTAAAAAATTGACATTTATGAGTTTTCAAGATTCATCTACAGGCCTTAATAATAGGAATAAGTATGCTAATTATATAGAAAATATAAAATATAGTAATATAAAATCTATGGGTGTTGCATTTGTAGATATTAATGGTATTAATAAAATTAATGAAACACAAGGACAAGAATGTGGTGATAGGGCTATAAAAGAAGTTAGCGAAGCTTTAAAAAAATACTTTAGAAAAGAAGATATTTATAGGATAGGTGGAGATGAATTTGTTGTATTATCTGAAAATATAACAAAAGATACATTTAGTCAAAAAGTTAATTCTGTAAATAGATATTTCTTAGATTTAATGGAGTATAGTGTTTCCATAGGTTATTTATGGAGAGATAAAAATTTAGATATTAAGCATTTAACTCGTAAAGCTGATGAATATATGTATCAAGCTAAAAAAACTTATTATGACTATTTTAAAAATAATGGTATAGAAGTATATTCTTCAATGGCAACAGAATCAGAATATGAAGAAGATAAAGTAAAAATTATTTTAGGACATGATACAGAGCTAGATTTTAAATCTAATAGATTTACATTTGAATCTAAACAAGAAATATTTAAATTTAAAGTAAAACAGTTGATAAATAACAAACCAGATAAAAAATTTGTAATGGTAATGTTAGATATTAATGGCTTTAAGGTTGTAAATGAAATGTATGGATTTGACGAAGGTAATAAAATACTTTTAAGAATAAACCATATAATAAATAAATTTATATTTGGAAAAGGTATTTGTTGTCATTCTTATTCTGATGTTTACTATTTTTGTTGTGAATCTAAAAACGATGAAGATATATTAAAAATATTATACGATATAGACAATGAAATAAGCCAAACTATACTAAACATAAAAATAGCATTATCATACGGTATATATAGAATACAAGATAAAAATATAGGTATAGAGGAAATTATAGAAAGAGTTAACTATGCACATAAAATTTCTAAAAAGGATACAACAAAAAATATAAATTTTTATGATGAAGAATTAAAAAATAATATGTTAGTTGAAAAACAAATAGAAAATGATATGGACGAGGCTCTTGCTAATGAAGACTTTAAGTTATATTTACAGCCTAAATATAATATATATACTAATAAAATAAATGGAGCAGAAGCACTAGTTAGATGGGAGCATATAAAAAAAGGGTTAATGTTTCCAGGCAGTTTTATACCTATTTTTGAAAAAAATGGATTTATTATGAAATTAGATATGTACATATTAGAACAAGTGTGTAAATTTATAAAATCAAATGAAGAAAAAGGTAGAAGAAATATATCTATATCTGTTAATATATCCAAATTAAATTTTAGAAGAAAAGAGCTAAAAGATGATATAATGGAAATAATCAACCGTTATAAAGTAGACCCAAAGTTTATAGAATTGGAAATAACAGAAAGTTTAATAGCTGAAGAACCAGATGAAATTATAAAAGTTATTCAAGATTTTAAAAAAGAAAATATACGAATATCTATGGACGATTTTGGAACAGGGTATTCTTCTTTAAATATGTTACAAGATTTACCTGTTGATGTTTTAAAAATAGATTGTGGGTTCTTTAGAAATTTTGAAAAATCAAAAAAAGGTGCAGCTATTATAAAATCTATAGTAATGTTAGCTAAAGAGCTAGAGCTAGATGTTGTTGCTGAAGGTATAGAAATTGAAGAAGAAGTGGAATATTTAAAAGAGATAGGCTGTAGCAATGTTCAAGGATATTATTTTTGCAAACCAGTAACATTAGAAGAATTTGAAAAAAGGGCATTTGCAGATAATGGATAATACTTGACAATTAAAAAATTTTTTTATAATATATAATGTATAGAAAAAGGATTTTTTGGAGGAATATTATGTTAGGTATAATAAAAAGTAAAATTAAGGAGAAAAAAGGCTTTACCTTAGTTGAAGTTATAGTTGTTATGACTATAATAATTACACTTATAGCAATAGTAGGTCCTAATACTATTGGCTATATTAATTCTGCAAGGACAACATCTAATAAAGCTACTGCTAGAGCTGTTTATATTGCTAGTATGCAAGTTGCTGCAGATGCAGCTATGAAAAATAAAACTCTTGCAACAGACCAAGATGTTAAAAATGCTATAAAAGAAGCAAAATTATTACAAGGTGATGCAGAAGCTATTTTAAAAGACACAACAATTAATTATGACCCTAAAAATTATATTATAAATTCAGTTACATATTTAGGGGAAAAATATCCAGAAGATGGGCAAGAAGCTCCAACTTCATAAGAGGAGGCGATTTTAATGGGTATGGTTGAAACTATTGCATCAGTTTCTACAACAATTAGTATGGCTAATGTAAGGCAAGATGTTTCTATTTCGTTATTAAAAGACATAATGGACCAAAGTGAATCTAATATGATGAAAATTATGTCTATGGGTACAGTTGCTCAAGCACCTGAAGGAACAACTGTAGATTATATCATTTAATTAATAAAACCTCTTAATAGATGTAATTATTTCTATTAAGAGGTTTTGTTGTCATTAACATAACATTTAATACATTTGTCTATTTCTGTATATTTATAATATTTACTATATATTTATTTGTAACAGACTTTATATCTGTTTGAACTTTTTATCATAATATAATCTGTTATTTTATATTTTTTGTTTAATATGTACTATATCTTAATAATTTATAATTATTATTTGTTTTATATATAACATATTTAGGGTAAAATATATTATATTTATCTTTTCAAAACTTAAAAAATTTGATATAATAGTTATAATTTATTGTTAATGTTTATTATTTATAAATATAAATTTTTGGAGGTATATATGTCTTTTACAAATAACAACGGTATAGTACAAATATCAGATGATGTTTTAGTGGCTATTGTTCAAACAGCTACTATGGAAATAGACGGAGTGCATTCTATTAATTCTACCTTGGCTAGTGAGATAATAGGAAAGTTTGGTAAAAAAACAACTTCTAAAGGAATTAATATTTTTAGTGATGAAAACAAACTTACTATAAATATTAATTTATCTATAAAGCAAAATTATAAAATTTTAGATGTTGCACAAAATATACAAAATAAAGTAAAAACTGCCATAGAAAATATGACAGGTTTAGAAATAGATAAAATTAATATAAATGTTGCATCTATAGAAACAGATAAAAATAAAAATACAGATAAAAAAGAAGACTAGAATTTTTAAATTTAGAGGTGATATAATGGAAGATTTACATATTCCGGTAAAAAAAAAGCTAGAAACAAGAAGCAATACAAGAAATCACGTTTTTAATCTTGTTTTTCAACTAGAATTTTTTGAACCTAGCCATATTAAAGATATTTTGGATAAATATTATGAAATATTAGATACAGAAGAACAAATAGAAAAATTAGAAAATGAAAATTTTATCCCATTAAAAATAAATAAATCTATTATAGAAAAACAATTATATGGATTAATAAATAATTTATCAAATATAGATGAAAAAATAAAAGAATGCTCTAAAGGGTGGGAAATATCTCGTATTGATAAAGTAGATTTAGCCATATTAAGATTAGCTATATATGAAATGTTGTTTGATGATGTACCAACAAAAGTAGCTATAAATGAAGCAATAGAGCTTTCTAAAGAATATAGTTCTGAAAAATCTTATAGATTTATAAACGCTGTTCTTGGAAAAGTTTAGGTAATATTTATGTCAGATAATATTTATACAGTTTCACAAGTAAATAATTATATAAAACTTGTTTTAGAAGATGATGTTTTATTAAATGGTATTTATATAGAAGGTGAAATATCTAACCTAAAAAAGCATACATCAGGACATATATATTTTACAATAAAAGATGAAGAATGCTCTATAAATGCTGTTATGTACAGACAAGATGCGTTGTCTTTTAAAGATGAATTTGAAAACGGGATAAAGGTAATTTGCTTTGGATATATATCATCTTATACTAAAACTGGCCAATATCAGTTATATGTAAAAAATGTAAAAGTCAGTGGGTTAGGAGATGTTTTTTTAGACTTTGAAAATTTAAAAGAAAAGCTAAAAAAGGAAGGCTTATTTGATGAAGTTTACAAAATGGAGATACCACCTTTACCTAAAACAATAGGTGTTATTACATCTCAAACAGGTGCAGCTATAAGAGATATATTAAATGTTTCTAAAAGGAGAAATCCTAATATAAAAATAATGTTAATACCTGCTTTGGTACAAGGAAAAGATGCACCAGCTAGTATAATAAATGCTATAAATTTAGCTAACGAATACAATAATTTAGATATTATTATTTTAGCTCGTGGTGGTGGAAGTAAAGAAGATTTGTGGGCATTTAATAATGAAGATTTAGCAAGAGCAATCTTTTATTCATCTATACCAATAGTTACTGGTATTGGACACGAAATAGATTTTACAATAGCAGATTTTGTAGCAGATTTTAGAGCACCTACACCATCGGCAGCAATAGAGGTATGCTTACCTAAAGCAGATGATTTACAAGAAAAAGTTTATAATTTGTTTTGTAGTATAAATAAAAATATAAATAAAAGAATAAATGAAAACAAGCTTAAATTTCAAGTAAATATAAATAAAGCTTGCTTTGTAAATTTTTTAGATAAAATAACAGATTATCAAATATTTATAGAAAATAAACTAGAAAAAATAAATTCAAATATAGATTTAAAAATAAAAGAAAATAAACTTATTTTAGAATCTAATATAAATAAAATAGAGGCTTTATCTCCAATGAATATATTAAAAAATGGGTATGCTCTAGTATCTAAAGGTGATAATAATATTAAATCTGTAAAACAGTTAAAAAAAGATGACGAGATAACATTAAGTTTTTGTGATGGTGATAAAAAAGCAAAAGTAATAGAATGAGGTTTTTATGGCTAAAAAGAAAGATTTTGAAAGCTCTTTAAAAAGATTGGAAGAAATATCAAATCAAATGGAAAAAAATGAAACAACCCTTGAAAAATCTTTAAATCTTTACAAAGAGGGCGTTGAAGAAGCTATGTTTTGTGCAAGCTTTTTAAAAGATATGGAGCAAGAGGTATCTATATTACAAAAAGATGCTAATGGAATATTTAAGACTAATCCTTTTTACGATATGGAGGGATATTAATGAACACATTAGATAGACAAAAAGATATGCTTAATATTATAAATGATGAAATATTAACATATTTAAGAAAATATGCTGGTAAAGAAATGTATAAACCTATGGAATATAGCTTAAAAGCAGGTGGCAAGCGTTTTAGGCCAATGATAATGCTATTAATGTGTGAGGCACTATCTGGCAAATATGAAGATGCTATGCCATTTGCTGTTGCTATGGAATGTATACATACATATTCATTAATACACGACGATTTACCTAGTATGGATAATGATGACCTTAGGAGAGGTATGCCAACTTGCCATATAAAATTTAATGAGGCAACTGCTGTACTAGCAGGAGATGGACTTTTAAACATTGCTTTTGAAATAATGTTAGATAAACTTAAAAATAATTTTGAAAAAAGATATTTAGATGCTATTTATTGTATAGCTATTGCATCTGGTACTAATGGTATGATAAAAGGACAAGCATTAGACATTGATGCAGAAGGTAAAAATATTAGTGAAGACGAGCTTTTTGATATATATGAAAATAAAACAGGTAAGCTTATTTTAGCTAGTATAAAATGTGGTGCTATTATAGGTGGTGCTAGTATAGAACAATTAAAAATAATTGAAGATATAGCATATAAACTTGGTATAGCTTTTCAAATACAAGATGATATTTTGGATATAGAGGGAAATCAACAAGAAATAGGCAAACCATTAAATAGCGATTTAAAAAATAATAAATCTACATATGTTAGTATATATGGTATGGAAAAGTCTAAAAATGATTATAAAGAGTTATCCTCTAAAGTATTAGAAAATTTAAGAAATTTACATCTTGACAATAAAGATATTTACCATTATATAAAAAAATTAATAAATAGAACTAACTAATATATAAAATAAAATAATTAAGGTGATATTATGACAGCTTTTCATCAAATTATTAACAATAAGATAATACAAACTGCTGTTTTATCTTGGTTGATAGCACAGATAATAAAAATAATTATAGATTGTATAAAAAATAAAACAATAAACCCTGCTCTTATTGTAAGCTCTGGAGGTATGCCAAGCTCCCATAGCTCTTTTGTTACATCTCTTGCTTGTGCAACAGGTTTTACAGAAGGCTTTGGTTCAACTCTATTTGCTATTACTTTTGTTATTAGTATGGTTGTTATGTATGATGCATCTGGGGTAAGGCGTGCAGCTGGTAAACAGGCAGAAGTTTTAAATATATTTATAGCAAATTTTGAAAAACACGGTGTAAAAATAGACTCTAAATTAAAGGAGCTTTTAGGGCATAGCCCTGTAGAAGTGTTTGCAGGAGCTATATTAGGTATAGTTGTTGCTATAATAACTTATTAAAATATATTGAAAAGGAGGGCTAAAATGTCATATTTAGATAATATTAATAGTCCGTCTGATTTAAAAAAACTTAGCATAGATAAGCTAGATTATTTGGCAGAGGAAATAAGAGAATTTTTAATAGAGTCTTTATCTAAAACAGGTGGACACTTGTCGTCTAATTTAGGAGTTGTGGAGCTTACTATTGCTCTTAACTACTGTTTTGATTTTTCGATAGATAAAATTGTATGGGACGTAGGACATCAGGCCTATACTCATAAAATTTTAACAGGTAGAAAAGAACTTTTTAATACTCTTAGAAAAAAAGATGGACTTAGTGGCTTTCCTAAAACAAAAGAAAGTATTTATGACCATTTTAATACAGGGCATAGCTCTACATCTATATCAGCAATACTTGGATTTGCTACTGCTAGAGATTTACTAGGTAAAGATTATAATGTTGTTTCTGTTATAGGTGATGGGGCTATGACAGGTGGATTAGTTTACGAAGCTATGAACAACGCAGGCGCTAATAATAAAAAACTTCTAATTATATTAAATGATAACCAAATGTCTATATCAGAAAATGTTGGTTCTATGAGTAAACATTTAAGTAGTTTACGTTCCGCACCAGAATATATAGAGGTAAAGTTAGATGTAAGGCAATTTTTAGAAAGATTTAATATTGTTGGAGATAGAATAAATAAAATATTAGAAAAAACAAAAGAGGGTATAAAATATGCCGTTTTACCTAATGTAATGTTTGAACAATTAGGTATAAAATATATAGGTCCAATAGATGGACACGATATAGCAGGACTTATTAAGGCTATAAATAATGTTAAAAATATAAATAAACCTGTTCTACTACATATTATAACAAAAAAAGGGTATGGATATACTCCAGCAGAAAATGAACCAAGTAGTTATCACGGTGTAGCACCTTTTAATATGGAAACAGGAAAATCAATTAATACTACCAAAGTGGAAACTTATTCTGATGTTTTTGGTAAATTTATGGTTAGAGAAGCTAATAAAAATAAAAAGCTTGTAGCCATTACAGCAGCTATGCCCTCTGGTACAGGACTTTTATTTTTTAAAAAATTATATCCAGAGAGGTTATTTGATGTAGGCATAGCAGAAGAGCACGCTGTTATATTTTCTGGTGGCCTTGCTATGAGTGGATTTGTCCCTGTATTTGCAGTATACTCTACATTTTTACAAAGAGGATATGACCAAATAATACACGATATATGTATACAAAATTTACACGTTGTGTTTGCAATAGATAGGGCAGGTGTAGTAGGAGATGATGGAGATACTCATCAAGGTATATTTGATATATCTTATCTTTCTCATATACCTAATTTAACTATTTTAGCACCTAAAAATAAAACAGAATTTTTAAAAATGCTAGATTATTCTATAAATAAACATAATGGGCCAATAGCTATAAGATATCCTAAAGGTGTAGCAAATGATACTTATAGTGAAAATGAGCAAGAAATTAGTTTTAATAAATGTGAAGTTATAAAACAAAATGGTAATATAGCTATTATATCTGTTGGTACTATTATAGATAACATAAAACCTACATATGAAAAATTAATAGATGAAGGATATAATATTTCTTTAATAAATGCAAGGTTTATATCTCCAATAGATAAAGAGCTTATTAATAATATAAAAGATAACTTTGATTATATATTTACTGTTGAAGATAATGTATTTAAAGGTGGATTTGGCTCTAACCTTATATCTCAACTTATAAAAAATGAAATATTTGATAAAAAAATATACAATATATCCTTCCCAGATGAATATATAGACCACGCAACAATAAAAGAATTGCATCAAAAATATGGGTTAGATACAGAAGGCATATATAAAACTATTAAAAATAAGATAGGAAATATAGAAAATGGAAAATAGGCTTGATATAGCTATTAAAGAAAAATATGGATACTCTAGAGAATATGCTAAAGATATTATTTTAAAGGGATATGTGTTTATAAATGATAAAATTGTAAAGAAACCATCAGTTAAAGTATTAGAAAATGATATTTTAACTTTAGATAAAAAAGCTTTACCAAAATACGTTAGTAGAGGTGGATTTAAACTAGAAAAGGCTATACAATGTTTTGGGATATATTTACAAGATAAAGAGTGTATGGATATAGGTTCATCTACTGGTGGTTTTTCTGATTGTATGTTACAAAATGGTGCTAACTTAGTTTATGCAATAGATGTAGGTACTAATCAGCTAGATAATAAAGTATTAAATAATAATAAAGTTATCTCTATTGAAAATTTAGACATAAGAAATTTTGAAACAGATATAAAATTTGATTTTATATCTGTTGATGTTTCCTTTATATCTTTAAAAAAAATAATTTACAAAATATATAGCCTTATAAAAGATACAGGTGTTGTAGTAATGTTAGTAAAACCTCAGTTTGAGGCAGGTAAAGAGAATATTAATAAAAATGGTATTGTAAAAAATAAAAATATACATATAAAAGTTTTAGAAGATATATGGAATTTTTGCAAGCAACAAGGACTTTTTACAAAAGATATTACTTACTCTCCTATAAAAGGTGGCAAGGGTAATATAGAATACCTTATTTGTTTAACTAAGCAAAATAATGATAAAATTTTACCTTTTAAAAAAGTAGTTTTGGAAGCCTTTGAAGAATTAAAGTAGAGGAGAATATAGTATGTATATAGGGTTTATAACAAACGAGGATAAAGATAAAAATTTTGAATATACAAATAAGCTAATAAATTTTTGTATAGGACAAAATACAACTCCATTAATATTTAAAAATTTTAAAAATATGATTAATAACAAAAAAGTTATATTTTTAGAAGAAGAACAACTTTTTAAAATGTCCGATTTTATAATTATCCTTGGTGGAGATGGAACGATACTTAGATGGTCTAATAAAATAGCTAAATTTGATAAAAATATTTTGGGTATAAATATGGGAAATTTAGGTTATTTAACAGATGTAGAAAAGCAAGATGCTACATTAGCTATTAAAAATGTTTTAAATAATAACTATACCGTAGAAAAACGTATGATGCTTAGTGCTACTATTAATAATAAAGAATATATTTGCTTAAATGAGGTAAATATTAATAATGGTAATGTATCTAGAATGATAAAAATAGGAATAGATATAAATGGAAGATTTGCAGAGGCTTTTAGTGCTGATGGTCTTATTATATCTACCCCTACAGGTTCTACTGCCTACAATCTTTCAGCAGGGGGTCCAATATTAAAACCTGATATAGAGCTTATGGCTATTACTTATGTTTGCCCACATGTTTTATTTTCTAGACCTTATGTAATATCCTCTAATGACGAAATAAGAGCATATGTTACCAATAAAGATAGTATAGCTTATTTATCTTTAGACGGGCAAGAGTCTATACCTATTAGTTATGGTGAAGATGTGTTTATTAAAAAGTCTTCTTTTTATACCAATATTATAAAGACTACTGAGCTTAGCTTTTATGATATACTAAGAAGTAAAATGTTTGAAATAAGGAAGTGATTTTTATGAAAACTCAAAGGCATTCTAAAATAATAGAATTAATAAAACAGTTTGATATTGAAACACAAGAAGAACTTACAGAAAAGCTTAAAGAATCTGGATTTGATGTTACACAAGCAACCGTATCAAGAGATATAAGGGATTTAAAACTAACAAAGGTATCTTCAAGTGATGGAAAACAAAAATATAAATTTTTTATTCAAGATGATACAGAAGTAACAGAAAAATTTATAAAAGTTTTTAAAACAGGTGTTATAAGCATAGATTATGCCCAAAATATTATTGTTATAAAAACATTAAATGGTATGGCTATGGGAGTTGCGGCATCATTAGATGCTATGGATAATGATGAGATAATAGGAACTATAGCAGGAGATGATAATATTTTTTGTGTTGTAAAAACAGAAGAAAAGGCTATTAAAATTGTAGAAAAATTAAAAGCTAAAATTAATTCTTAATGTAAAAGGAAGTGTCAATTTGTTACAACAGCTTTACATAAAAAATGTAGCCTTAATAAATGAGGCATTAATAGAATTTGATAAAGGACTTAACATATTATCTGGAGAAACAGGTGCTGGTAAATCTATAGTTATAGGCTCTTTAGGATTTGTTTTAGGTGCTAGAGCTACTAAAGATTTTATAAAAAAAGGTGAAGATTATGCTATGGTAGAAGCATTACTAACTTTAAAATCTGAAACTATTAAAAATGAAATTAGAGAACTTGGTGTTGATATAGATGAGGATAGTTGTGTTCTTATAGCTAGGACTTTTAATAAATCTGGGAGGAATATTTGTAAAGTTAATGGTAGGCCAGCAACGCTTGGTATGATAAAAGAAATATGTGAAAAACTTATAGATATACACGGACAACACGAACATCAATCTCTTTTAAATCCTGCTAAACATATTTTATTATTAGATAGATTTTGTGAAAATGATTTGTTAAAGCCTAAAGAAAATCTTGCCAATTATATTAAAGAATATAGAAAAGTTTTAAAGCAAATATCAGATTTATCTATGGGTAAAGATAGAGAAGATTTAATAGACTTTTTTAATTATCAAATTACAGAAATAGAAAATGCAAAATTATCTGAAAATGAAGAAGAAATACTTTTGGAGGAACGAAAGGTTTTATCATCATCAGAAAAGTTAAAATCTCTTTATACAGAGAGTATATCCTTGTTATATAGCTCAGATGATTTGTCCGCACTTGATAAAATAAGCCTTGCTTTAAATAATATACAAACTATAATAAATATAGATATTGAAAAAAAATATATATATGATGAGTTGCAAGATGTATATGCAAAGCTTGAAGAAATTATAAGAGATATAAAAAAATATGATGATAGTATAGAATATAACGAATACAGACTTAATGAAATAGAAAATAGACTAGACTTAATACAAAAATTAAAGAGAAAATATGGCTCTAGTATTAAAGAAATATTAAATTTTAAAGAAGAAACTAAAATAAAGTTAGATAATTTAATAAACAGCGAAGAAAAAATACTAAAATTATATGAAAAAAAAGAAAGCATAGAAAAACAGATAAAACAATCTTGTATAAATATAAGTAGTATTAGAAAACAGCAAGCTAGCTATTTAGAGAAAAATATAGAAAAACATTTATTTGACTTAGGTATGCAAAATTCTAAATTTAAAATAGATATAAAACAAAAGGATACTTTTAATCAAAATGGTTTTGATAAGGTAGAATTTTTAATATGTACAAATTTAGGAGAAGATGTTAAGCCTCTTTCAAAAATAGCATCAGGTGGTGAGATGAGTAGGGTAATGCTATCTTTAAAGGCCGTTTTATCTTTTGTTGATACAATAGATACATTTATATTTGATGAAATAGATTCTGGGATTAGTGGAAGGACAGCTCAAATGGTAGCAGAAAAAATGTCTCTTTTATCTAAAAATAATCAAATTATTTGTATTACACACTTACCACAAATAGCTGCTATGGGTGACCAACACTTTTTAATAAATAAACTATCAGATGATAAAAATACTATGACTAGTATAGAAAGAATAAAAGATAATGAAATAGTAAACGAAATAGCTAGAATGACAGGTGGTGCTACTATAACAGATTTTACATTGGCATCTGCTAATGAAATGTTAGAACAAGCTAAAAATATTAAGAATAATTTAAAATAATAAATAATTATAAAAACAAAAGATATTTATATATATTAATTTATTTATAAATATCTTTTTATATTATGAATAAAAACTTAAACTTGATAAAATAAATATACTATACTATAATTTATATAGGATATATGGTTATTGTTTATTTAATAAAACTCTATACTAAATAATGATTTTAAATATATCTTATTTAAAATGATAATGTATACATCAATAGAAAATTAAAAATTGAAAGAAGTAAATTTTAAATTAGTTATAACTATTTTAAAATAATAAAATAAAGAGGTGTATTATGGATAAGAATATAACTATACAAGGTATGTCTTGTGCCAGTTGTGCCAAAAGACTGGAATATGAAATATCTAAACTAAAAGGAATTGAAAAAGTTAGTGTAAATTTTGCTAATGAAACATTATATATACGCTATAATGAAAAGTTAAACTTAGAAGATATGTATATAACTATAAAAAAATTAGGCTTTAAATATTTAGTAAAAAATGACGTTAAAGAAATAATTATAGGAATAGGTGGGATGTCGTGTGTTGGGTGTGCTAAAGGCATAGAAAAAGAGATTGTAAAAATCGAGGGTGTAGAGAAAATAGAAGTTAATTTTTCTACAGAAAAAGCAAAAGTTTTATATAATAGCAATACAAAATTATCTACTATAAAAAGTAAAATAGAAGATATGGGATTTAAAATACTAGAAGAAAACATTGAAAAAAAAGAAAATTTTAAAGAAAAAGAAATAAAAATGATGCTTAAAAAGGTTATATTATCTGCTATTTTTGGTATTCCTTTATTATTTATATCTATGTTACCTATGATAAATGGCTTTAATAGATTAGTTCCTAATTTTATAAATATGAACAATAATCCTTTAAACTATGCCATAATACAGCTTATCTTGACTATACCAGTAATGGTAATAGGTTATAAATTTTATATAATAGGGTTTAAGTTATTTTTTAAAGGTAGGCCTAATATGGATTCTCTTATAGCTATAAGTACAACTGCTGCTTTTTTATACAGTTTATATAATACTATAAATATAATAAATGGTAACACTAATTCTGTACATTATCTTTATTACGAAACAGTTGCTATGATTATAGTTTTAATATTACTTGGTAAGTATTTAGAAGCTATATCAAAAGGTAAAACATCTGAAGCTATTAAAAAATTAATTGCTTTTTCTCCTAAATATGCAACTATATTAAATAATAATAAAGAAGAAAAAGTTCCAATAGATGAAGTCTTAATAGATGATATTGTTATTCTTAAACCTGGAGAGAAAGTAGCTGTTGATGGTATTGTTATAGAAGGAGAAACTTATATAGATGAATCTATTTTAACAGGGGAAAGTATACCAGCTAAAAAGATTAAAGATAGTCAAGTTTTTGCAGGGACTATAAATAAAAATGGGTATATAAAATTTAGAGCTACAAAAACATCTAAAGATACAGTACTTGCTAATATTATAAAAATTGTAGAAGATGCTCAAGTTAATAAAGCTCCTATAGCAAAAATAGCCGATATTGTATCAGGATATTTTGTGCCTGTTGTTTGTATAATTGCTTTTGTTGTAAGTATTTTATGGTTTGTTGTAAATAAAGATTTAAAATTTTCAGTAAAAATATTTGTATCTGTTTTAGTTATAGCTTGTCCTTGTGCATTAGGCCTTGCTACACCTACGGCTATAATGGTAGGTACTGGAAAAGGTGCAGAAAATGGAATACTTATAAAAAGTGGCGAGGCATTAGAAATGGCTTATAAACTAGATACTATAATATTAGATAAAACAGGAACTATAACAGAGGGGAAACCTGTTGTTACAGATATTATTACCTATAATATAGAAAAAAATGAATTATTAAAGCTAGTAGCATCGGCTGAAAATATGTCTGAGCATCCTTTAGGAGATGCAATATTAAAAGAAGCTTTAAAAGAAAATATAAATTTATATGAAAATATAGAAAAATTTGAATCTAAAACAGGGCTTGGTATAAAAGCTAAAATAGA
This sequence comes from uncultured Tyzzerella sp., assembly GCF_963558545.1. NCBI lineage: Bacteria > Bacillati > Bacillota > Clostridia > Lachnospirales > Lachnospiraceae > Tyzzerella > uncultured Tyzzerella sp. The sequence goes on from NZ_CAUWHO010000017.1 coordinate 35,444, forward strand.
TAATAAAAATATCGTTATAGGAAATAAAAAATTGTTAGATAGCTTAAACATAAATTTATTTGATGCAGAAAATAAATTTATATATTTAGCTAATCAAGGCAAAACACCTATGTATGTTTCTATTAATAATGAAATTAAAGGTATAATAGCAGTTGCAGACCCTATAAAAGAAACTAGTAAAGATGCAATAGAAAAATTATATAATATAGGTCTTAATATTTTTATGATAACAGGAGATAATAAAAAAACTGCAGAAGCAATAGCTAAACAAGTAAATATTAAAAATATTTTTGCTGAAGCTTTACCAATAGATAAATCTAATTATGTAAAAGAGCTTATAAATAAAGGTAAAAAGGTAGCTATGGTAGGTGATGGGATTAATGATGCTCCTGCATTAGCTAATGCAGATTTAGGTATAGCAATTGGTTCTGGTACAGACATAGCTATAGAATCTGCCGATATTATTCTTATAAAAGATGATTTAAATGGCGTATATAATGCAATAAAATTAAGTAAAATAACTATAACTAATATAAAACAAAATTTATTTTGGGCATTTCTATATAATATAATAGGTATACCAATTGCTTGTGGTATACTATATATTTTCGGAGGGCCTTTATTAAATCCTATGGTAGCTGCTATGGCTATGAGTTTAAGCTCTATATCAGTTCTTTTAAATACACTAAGAATTAGAAAATTTAAATAGTAAATGAATAAAAATACTTTTTAAGCATATAATTTTTTGAGGTGATTTTTATGTTTAAAAGTATTTTTATTTTTTTTGTTTACATATTATCTATAGTGATGATTATACCAAGTTTTACTGTTTATTTTTTTAAAGGAAATAGTAAAATTTTAGATGCTAAAGAAGACGACAATAATATAAATTTAGATTTAGTAGATAACTTAGAAGTAATAAAAAATGAAGAAAAACAAGATAATGAAGAAACATTAAAAAGTATAGAAAATACCAATATTCCATTTGAAGACTACATAGTTGGTGTTGTAGCAGCAGAAATGCCTATTAGTTTTGAAGATGAAGCACTAAAAGCTCAAGCTATCGCTGCTAGAACTTACGCATATAAAAGAATAGATGATATAAATAAACCTATTGACCATAAATCTATTGGACAAGCTTATAACAGTATAGATGAAATGAAAAATAAATGGGGAAATAATTTTGATAAATATTATAATAAAGTTAAAAATGCAGTATATGAGACTAAAGGAATAGTTATGACATATAATAATGAGCCAATAGAGGCTGTTTTTCATTCTACTAGCGCAGGAATTACCGAAGTTTCGGAAAATATATGGGGCAGAAATTTACCATACATAAAAAGTGTTGATAGTAAGGTAGATGAAAATGCCCCTAATTTTACATATACAACAAAAGTATCAAAAGATAAAATAGCTAGTGAAATTTCAAAAAAGTTTCCTAAAATAGATAAAAATAAAATAATAGATAGCTTTAATATAACAAAACGCTCAAGTGCAGATTATGTGCTAGAAGTTGATATTTTAGGAAACAAGCTAACAGGAAGAGATATAAGGACAATGTTTGGCTTAAGGTCAACTAATTTTATAATTAAAAAAAATAAAGATGGTATAGAATTTACAACAAAAGGATACGGGCACGGAGCAGGTATGAGCCAATATGGAGCAAATTTTATGGCGAAAGATGGGAAGAGTTATATTGATATATTAAATCATTATTATGTGGGGGTTAGCTTGGATAAGGTTTATTAGATTATGAATAAAATAAATATTTTATTTATTAAAAATTAAAATATTGTGTTAAAATATAGGTAGATAAAAAGTTGTAAAAGAAGTAATTGGGTATAAATAAAAAATGAAGAAAAATGGAAAAAATTAGATATAATCAATGATTTTATTATATCTAATTAAGTTGGAACAAATAGTTACAGTAATGCACAAGTATTATCACTTCATTAAAATACAAAAAAATGTAATAAATAAAAAAGGAAGATTTTATGAATAATAAAAATTATAATATATTAGAAATAGATTTAATTAAATTAATGGAAGGATGTTTTTTATTTAGTATAGCACACGCTATTATGGTTGCAAAATATCCTATGTTATCTTTTGAACATTCTTGGGATAATTTATTATAATATTCAAGATATTAGTGGTAAAAGAGGAACTATTACTTTTTATAATAATTATTGTGTTTTGGCATTTAGAAATTAACAAAGTTATCGTATGAAAGATGTTATAAATAATTGTTAATATTTGGAGAAATATTTCTATAATTGTGAAGTTGAAATATTTGAATTAGCTAAAAAAGAAACTTTACAATATTTATTAGATGATACGAATTATGGGATATCCCCTTGTATTACAAGTGCATTTTGGGGTAAATTTGATGATAATAAAGTATATTCTAATGATGTGATATATGATATGTTTTTTAATTGAGGAGATTTAATTAAAGATTATTTACTTAACTATAACGATATTATAAGTAAATTAAAAAGTAAATATAATATGAATAATAATCAAATAATACTATTAGAAAAAATATTTAAAAATAAAGTTAAAGAAAAAAATAAAGCTATTTTTCTTTCTAAAAGTGATATTAAGTTGATAGATATTCCTAACTATGAGGGGTTTAAATAATCAAAAGTTTCATTTTCTGAAATAGGTGTATATTTTATTAAATAAAATCCTATTAATATGGTAATAAAGGAAATGTTATAATTACTTGAAAATTAAATAAATACTATTACAAAATATTAATATGATAAAAATGCAAACATAAAAAAATAAAAACACCTAACGGATATTAAATAATAAGATAATATGAGAGCATAGATAGTTTAATAAGTGAAAGATAATTTGAAAAAGTTGAAGTATACAACAAAACTACATTTAGTTATGATAAAGCAATTAATCTTACTGAAATAACAGATAATTAAGGTAGAAAAACAACTATTTAGTGTAACTTATTAAATAGGGAAATATGTTTAATAGAAAAAGACGTATATTTGTAAAATGCTATATCAAATGGTATGCAATAAAAATATCCTTATTATGTAATGGGAAGAATAGCGACTAAAAGTGCTAGTGGAAGAACATTAACAGCTTATCAATATGACAAAAATGGAAACAAAACAAAAGAAATAGATGTTACAGTAAAGGTAGTAGAGTTTACTTACAATGAGATTGATTTGTTGTAAAATGTGGTTTATAATGGAGATAGTATATAAAAATATGACTATTATAGTAACGGTTTAGTTAAATATTTAAAGAATTGTAGTTTAGAGCAAAGTTATGATTATAATGAAGACTTAAACTTAACAGGATTTAAAATACAACATAATAGAAAAAGAATAGCAGATAACTCTTATTCTTATCACAGTAGTGGAAATATAATAAGAAAATTTGAAGCAAGTTGAGTTACAATAAAAAATGTATAAATTTATAAAAGAATGTAGGAAAGAATACTTAGTAAATGAAGAATATATAAAAAATTTAGTATTAAAATTTTAACAGCTTAAGAGTATCAAGATTTTTTTGGTAGATATATAATAAAACGGATTCTTTAGAAATAGCTTAGGATGATTTTGCAGAAATTTATGAAGAATAAAAAATAAAAATAGAAAAGGATAAAAAATAATGTAGTTTGAAGAATTATTAGGTTTAGCAAATAAAATGAAAGAAATTTTAATAAAGGTTCTAATTCAAATGGCAATAGCTGAAGAAAGGCGAAAGAAAATATATATAATGATAATATCAGTTGTTATAGGACTATTATTTTTAATAGCTTTTTTTGTATATAATAACAAGACCATTAAGTGTATTTAAAGAATTTATTTTTGATATGAAATATTAGCAATAGAACAATTTGAAAAAGATTACGGAGGATAAGTATTAAGAGAACTAAGTAAAATATAAATAGAACAGATATTAAAAACTTAAATTAAAATAAAAAATAATGCAATAAAAGGAGATAAAAGATATGAGAGATAAAATAAAAGATGAAGAATACTTTGAAAAAAATATAGTTTTCATTTAAATAGTTATAAAAAAGAACTTGAAGAATTAGAAAAAGAGCTTGAAGAATTAAAAGATAAGTACCCTTATGATGTAATAGAAGATGCATTGTCTGGGTATTATTATGCAATATTTTTATCAGGATTTAAATTGTTTTATTCAGGGTATTCTCTAGGAATAGATATAAAAGAGCTAAAGCTAATAGGGCAAAGTTTATTATATGGTTTATATAAAAATTGTAAGTGGGAGAGATTTTCCTTTTAAAATAAAAGATTAGGATTGATATTTATAATAATATTAAATATAAAAACAGAATATGTGGAAAAATTTATAAAATTAATAGGAAAAGAAGGATTAAAAGATAGATATATAGACACCTTAATAAATTACATAGATGAAAAAGAAGATGCAACAAAACTATTAAAAAATATGTAGGGAAACAATGGTTAAATATGCAAGATGACCAATGTATATTAGATAAAAATGCCCATTTAAGAGATTACTATGTAGGATATTGGTGCATAGAGGCAGCAGCTCTTGTAAAAATGTATAATTTAGATGATGAAATATTAAAAGAATGTGATTATTATCCGTATGAATTAGCACATTTTGAGGGGTAGTAAGAAATAAAAGAAATGTGGGTAAAAGTATAGTAAAATAAAGAGTAATAATAGATACAAAAAACTATTATACAAAAATTAAAAAAGATTTTTATAGAGGGATTAAACAAATAAGGAAAAGGAAAATATGGTAACACAAAATTTAATGATTTATTAAACAAAGGGTTGGAATTTGGTAAAAAAGGAAGTAAATTATTAGATGCTACAGATAAATATTTAGATAAATCAATAAAGCAGATATGGAAAGGAAGTTATGCAGGAGATGAAACAACATTATTAGGAATAGTTGGATAAATAGTTGTTGGTTGTATACCTGGATTAGGACAAGCAGCAGATATAAGAAAAATAGTACATGATATACAAAATTGGGAATGGAAATGGGGTAATGCAGGGGATTTACTATTAGATTATATAGGATTTATCCCTTTAATAGGAGATGGAATAAAGGCAGTAAAAAAAATACCATTTAAAGAAATAGGAGATAGTATAGTAAAAGGTATAAAAAAAATACCAGATGTTTTTGAAAATGCAAAAAATGGTTTTAAAAATTTTGTAGGGAAATTTACTAAAAAAGGTGTACAAGAAACAGCTAAAAATTTAGTATCAACAAATACGTTAAAAGAAACGGCAAATTCTGTTAATAAATGTTTTGAAGATGTATTGAATTTTGGAAAACAAAAGCTTAGTTTTGCAGTTAATGGTAATATAGATAATAATATACATTTTTCAAATTCTAACAATAGTGGTGTTGAAATAAATTTTCATATAAAAAATTATACATATAAAAATGGTAGGTATGAGAAAGCAGATTATCATGGTAAAATTGATAATAATAGAAAAAGTAAAGCTCCTATTGATGGTCAAGATGCTTTAGATAATTCTATAGAGATAAGTAATAATACTAAAAGAAGAATAGCAATTAGTAATAATGAAATAGTTATATTAGATGAAACTATAAATGGTATATATCATGGTCATGTAAGAAAGTGGGAAGATTTAGACCCTAAAATGAGAGCAGTTTTGATAAGAGCAGGATTGTTAAATAAGAAAGGGAAAATAAAATAATGCTTAGAAATATTATAGAAATTAATCAAAATATATATTTAGAAATAATAATATTAATTAAAAAAAATAATAAAAAAAAAAA